>NZ_ASJR01000001.1 GCF_000474745.1 Chitinivibrio alkaliphilus ACht1
GGATTGAAACCTACAACTGCATTACCACTATTAACAAGATTAGTCGCCCCCTTCGCGGGGGTGTGGATTGAAACACACGCAACAGATAGTGCGTAAGACGATTTTCCCGTCGCCCCCTTCGCGGGGGTGTGGATTGAAACTCAAATACTCTCATAAGATCTCCTTGTTTTGCCGTCGCCCCCTTCGCGGGGGTGTGGATTGAAACATTGGTATGGGCATATACAGCCGGCTTATTTAGCGTCGCCCCTTTTGACCACCTATGATTTGTTCTGGATGGTAGATCGTATCCACAAAGTACTTGCATACTCATAGAGGCCAAGGTATACTCTGAGAAAAAGAAAGGACGATCGATGATACCTGCTCTTAATCCTCTCGTGCTAAACTTGAAAGAGTCTGCCACTTTGGCAGTAAATATTGAAGCCCGTCGCTTACGGGATATGAATAAAGAAATTTATCATTTTGGATTTGGCCAGTCACCCTTTCCGGTACCGGAGATACTCCGACGCGGTCTGGAAGAACATTCACATAAAAACCATTACCTTCCAACGCGGGGATTGCCCAAACTGTGTGAAGCTGTGAGCAGCTTCTACCAAAAACAATTCAACTATACCTTTACACCGGAAGATGTTTTTGTTGGTCCCGGCAGTAAAGAATTAATCTTTCAATGTATTTACCTCATTGAAGGTCCCCTTTTGGTACCGGCTCCAAGCTGGGTGAGCTACGGGCCTCAGGCAACTCTGCGGGGAAAACTCATTAAACCCATTATTACCCAGCGAAACAATAGTTATAAGCTAACGGCAGAAGAACTTGATCGTGCCTGTTATTCTTTAGGGGAAGGGCAGAAAATACTGATACTCAATAACCCCGGAAACCCAACGGGTGCAGTATATACCCATGATGAAATGAAAGATCTTGCAGAGATCTGCCGTGCCTATCATGTTGTGGTTATTTCCGATGAAATCTATGCCATGATTGATTTTAATCATCAGAAACAGGCGGGAATGTCGCAGTATTACCCCGAAGGAACCATTGTTTCCGGTGGACTTTCCAAGTCTTTTTCCGCAGGTGGATACCGTCTCGGGGTACTTCTTATACCTGAGGAACTTGCTATTTTAAAACAGGCCTTGAAATCAATTATCAGTGAAACCTACTCATCCGTATCTGCTCCGGTGCAGTATGCTGCATACGCTGCCTATGCATCATTTGATGAACTGGAAGAGTATATTTCCACCTGTTGTGACATTCATCGGTTTGCCGGGGAGTATCTCCATTCACGGTTTTTAAAAATGAATCTTAATTGCCCCCGTCCCGGGGGAGCATTCTATCTTTTTCCCGATTTTGAAAATTACCGCGATGTCTTTCGACGCCAGGGGATTTCCACAGGGTATACACTCTGTGAGAAAATTCTGCAGGAAGCACGGGTTGCCCTTCTTCCCGGTGCAGATTTTTATCTTCCTGCTACCAATCTCGGGGTTCGCGTCGCCTCTGTTGACTATGATGGTGCCGCCGTTCTTAAAGACTGGAAGGGAGCTCAGGAGTGTACCGCAGAAAAAACAATGGAGTTTTTTCCCAATCTTGTGCGGGGCTGTGATGCCCTTGAGGATTTCCTCAAAAACAGTATTTAAGTGGTCGTCTGGGAGAGAAAATTTCAAGCGCTCAGAAACATTGATTAATTATAAACCATGGGGATGGTACATTTCCATGGTTTATGTGCAAAACTGCAGGAAAGAGCTTCCTATCTGTTTGTTTTGTGTATCAAAAGATATATTTACCCTATACTGAAAGGAAAGGATACTATGCATATTGATCTTACCACACCGGCCCTGCTCTTTCCGGCTATTTCCCTCCTTCTTCTTGCCTATACCAATCGTTTTCTTGTCCTTGCGCAGCTTGTGCGGGAGCTTGTAAAGGAGCAGGACAGCCGGAGTAAGGAAAATCTTTCCCGCCAGATTGAGAATCTTGGCATTCGCCTTCGCCTCATACGGATTATGCAGCTTTTCGGGGTGATCTCATTTTTTCTCTGCACCCTATCCATGGTCGCCCTTTTTATACGCTATACCTCCGTGGGGAATTATCTTTTCGGCCTGAGCCTTTTGTCTCTTTTGGCATCCCTTGTTGTATCCATGTGGGAAATAGCCATATCAACGCGGGCGTTGCGCTATGAACTTTCGGGACTGGAATAGAAAGGTAGAGAAAAACAGAAATGTGTCATTAGATGTCACACCGGTATGGTATATTGCAGATACAAAGGAGTAACAATGATTCATCGCCCCTCATACTATTTTGCAGCCGCCCTTCCAACGAAAAAAAATCCCATAAGGCTTTAGCCTATGCCCTTTCACGGGCTCTTTTTGAGGGGCATGTTTCCCTTAATTTTCCCGCGTATGTTGACTCCTGTACGCCCTTTGGGCAGGGGGATGATTTAGAGCATGAAGTGGTGGAAAATCCCTTTATTGAAAATTCTGATGATGTGAAGGATCTAGCCGCCCTTCAGGACGGGGAGGATGATTCATACTGTGTGCACGTCCATGAAGACGCCGGGGAAGAGAGTGTTCCCCCGGCATTTTTTGTCTTTCAGAAAGACCGGGTCTACCTCCACCGTTATTTTATCTATGAAACCCGTATTCTGCACCATATCTCCCGATTGCGCAGCCATAGGGCACACCCCACATTTTCTTCCGGATTTTTTTGACCTGGCACAGCGCCTTTTCAGCTCTGATGAAGATATGGGCCATCTCACAGAAAAGGAACGAATCGACTGGCAGTGTGCCGCGGCGCTACGGGGAATGTTGCAGAATTTCCTCCTCATTACGGGGGGACCCGGCACGGGTAAAACCACCACCGTGGCAAAGCTTTTGGCCCTCTATATCTATGAGTATCCCCATGCCTCAGTGGTGGCGGCGGCTCCCACGGGAAAGGCCGTGCAGCGCCTCGGTGAATCTCTGGAAAACAGCCTTGCCAGCCCCCATTTTCATCTGGATGATCCCCGTATTCGCCGGCGTTTGGAGGATATTCCCCGGGCCACCATCCATCGTCTTTTGGGCTGGCAGAAGGGGCGCACGGAATTTCGCCATACAGGGGCCCACCCCCTGACATACGATCTGATTATTGTGGATGAAGCCTCCATGGTGGATGTCCCCCTCATGGCAAAGCTTATGGCGGCGGTGAAGGACGGCGCAAAACTTATTCTCATGGGTGATAAGGATCAGCTTGCCTCTGTGGAGGTGGGATCTGTCTTTGGTGATCTCTGTCGCAGTTTTGCCCGCGGTGGCTACCTTCCCCGGGAGCGGGAGGTAATAAACAGATGTATTCTCCGCCCGGAATGCCACATCCCCAAAACCTGTGAAGACGATGCTGCACAGCCGGTTCTTGTGGAGCTGCTCCGCAGTCGCCGCTTTACTGCTGACAGTGCCATTGGCCGTCTCAGTGCGGCCGCTATTGGCGGACGCTTTCAGGATGTTGCCGCCCTTTTGAAGGCAGGGGAGGTCGAAACGGGATCAGTGCGGGTCTATGAAAAGCCCGGAGTGCTCCACGGGGAGACTGCAGAGCGTATCGGGGAGTATGCGGCGTATATTGATGAAAAAGATACCCGGCGTGCTTTGGAAAAGCTTGATCGCTTTCGTATTCTCTGTGCCATGCGCAACGGGGAATACGGGGTGGAGCGCATGAATGTGCTGGTGGAACAGGAGCTGACCCGGCGGGGCTGTATTTCTCCAAATGGTGAGAGGCTGTATCATAACAAACCCCTTATTATCCGGCAAAACAACTACGACCTCGGCCTGTTCAACGGTGATACGGGGGTGGTGCGGCGCAGTGGTGGGGGGTTATATTTTTACTACCGCACACAGGATGAGACAGAAACGGGGGTGGCAAAAATCCCCGTGGAAAAATTGCCCCGCCATGAACCCCTCTTTGCCATGACCATACATACCAGTCAGGGCTCGGAATTTGACCATGTTTTTTTGGTGCTTCCCCCGGTTACAATCCCCCTTCTTACACGGGAGCTTTTTTATACGGGCATAACCCGGGCTAAAAAACGGGTGGATATATGTGTTCCACAGGATGTCCTCGCCTATACCCTGCACCGTCAGGTAGACCGGGTTTCCGGCGTTGAAGAAAGGATTACCCCATGGGAATAACTATCTATTTTTCAAACCGCATGGAACATCTTGCCAGGCACTATGCCCGGCAGATACAGAAAACAGCCCCGTCCACGCCCTTTTCGCCCACGAAGGTCATCACCCAGACGGCGGGTATGGGGCAGTGGCTCAGCCTTTTTACAGCTCAGGAAAATGGTATTTCCGCCAATACACACTATGCAACACCGGAGGAGTTTCTTCGGGATGTTATGGAAGAGGCGGGGCTGTGCAGAAAAGAGGAAATCTATACGCAGGAGGACTGCCTCTGGGATTGTTTCCGCCTCTTTGAGGAAAATCCTGCTTTTTTTGACGGGGAGGCACGCCGTTTTGCCGCAGTGCGGGAAGTGGCAGAGTATATCCGCCACGATTCACGTCATAGATACGACCTTGCCGTAGCCGTGGCCGATCTGTTCGATCAGTACGATATGTACCGTCCCCATATGCTTACCGCATGGGAGCAGGGGGACTATGTTCTGCAGGATGACCCCTTTTTCGGAGCGCAGGAGCGCTGGCAACGCCTTCTCTTTCGGCATTTGAGCCAGGAACGCACAAAAAAATATAAACATTCACTTTATGTTGATTTTGTTAAGATGTTGGATAATAGCGTTTTGCAGAAATTAGATCTCCCCTTTAATCACCTCTTTTTCTTCGGTATATCTGTCCTTCCTCCACAGACCGTACAGATCCTCTCCCGGTTGGGGGAGGTCTGTGATATCACCTTTTATTTTCTCAATCCCTCGCATCACTACTGGTATGATCTCATCAGTGACAAACAGCGGGCATTCCTTATGCAAAAACATCCCGCCCTGGCGAAAGCAAGCGATGGGGGAAATCCCCTTCTGGTAAATAATGGTACCACGGGACGTGAGTTGTTCAGTCTTTTTATGGAGCATGAAAATTGTGTAAATGCCATGAATTTCGATCTCTTTGAAGAGCATTTTCCCGCCACACAGCTGGGAGACCTTCAGGGCGATATTACCCATCTTGCGGGTAGTTTTTCCGGGAGAAAAGCAGACGGATCCATCAGCATACACTCCGCCATAACACCCCTGCGGGAAGTGGAGATACTCTATGATCATATCTGCAGCGCCATGGATGAGGGCATATCCCCCGATGAGATTCTTGTGATGGCGCCGGATATTGACCTCTATCGCCCCTATATCGAGGCGGCATTTTCTCCCCGCCGGGAGAATGATCCCCGTATTCCCTTCACCATTTCCGATTACTCCTATGATTCTGAGAAATCCCTTATCGCCCTCTTTGAAAAAATCTGTTTTCTCAATACCACCTCCTTTTCAGCAGAGGATGTCTTTGCCCTGGCGGAGCACTCCCTTGTATGTGCTGTCTTTGGGTTTTCCCGGGATGATCTTGTGGACATACGCTACTTTCTCAAGGATCTCGGTCTGCGCTGGGGAAGCGATGCAGAGCAGGCCAGGCGGGAGGGGATTGAGGAAAACCGCTTTCACTCCTGGGAACATATCCTTCACACGGCGGCGGTGTCCTTTGCCGTGAAGGGGGATGAGGAAATTTACTCCACGTCCCGAGATCAATATCTGTGTCAGGATATCCTTGAAGGAGCGGCGGGGGCCCCCCTCTTTACGTTCTTTGGCTTTGTATACACCCTGCTGGATTTTACCCGTGAACTTTCCGGAAAAAAAACACCCGCCCGCTGGATTCAGCTTTTGCAAAAATGGCTCCTGCGCTTTTTTCCCCCCGATACCGCCTTTGATGATACGGGGCAGGCGGGGGTTGAGCTTTCTCTTATAGAGGAAAAGCTGGAGCTTCTGCAGGAGCATACGGAAGACCTTACAGAGACACAGGAGTTTTCCCTGGTGCGTACCGCCTTTTTTGATTCCCTCCGTACGGCCAAAAAAAGCGCCTTTTTGGCACGGGGGGTTACCTTCTGTTCCCCCGTACCCATGCGCAGCATTCCCTTTGATATGGTGGCATTCCTTGGTATGAACAGCGGTGAATTTCCCCGTCTCTCACCGCCACGTGCCTTCAATCTCATGGAGGCAAAACACTATCCGGGAGATCGCAACAGCAAAAATAGCGATCGCTACCTCTTCCTTGAGGCGCTTATTTCAGCCCGGCGCCGCTTCTATCTTAGTTTTCTGGGGCGGGATCAACACGATATGTCTGAAAAGACTCCCGCCACGGTGGTAACGGAGCTTCTGGAATATATCAACGGTGCTGAAGAGCTTTTGCAGGTTCAGCACCATCCCCTCTATGGCTTTGATTCCCGCTACTTTAAAAATGATCCTGCCTGGTTTACCTATCAATATTCCCCCCCGGGGAAAACATCTCCTCCAGCCTCTGCCCGCCACGGACATCCTGAGGAGGGGGATATTCCCGAGGAGATTGATATTGCACACCTTGTTCAGTTTTATAAAAACCCCATACGATATTATTACCGCCTCCTGGGTATCAGCTTTTTTGATGATGACTGGACAATACCTGGGGAGGAAGCCCTCGATGACGGGGATAATTTGGTAAAATATTCCCTGAAAAAGACCTGCCTTACCCATGAGGGGGAGGAATCTCTCAGTGAATACAGAAACAAACTGCAGATGCGCGGCCTCTGGCCCCCCGCAGAGTACGGAGAATATCTCTGCGAAAAGGCTTGTGATGGTTATGAAGGAGTCTTTGAGAAAATGCGCACCCTCCGCGCCGGAGAAAACCCGCCCCTGCATCATGAGACGATCTGCACGGTGGGGGATCACACCCTTACCCTCAGTGGGGAAGAGCTGCCCTGGTACACCCATGAAAACAAAAATATCTTTGTTGTTTCCAGTGTATCCAGTCATAACCAAAGGGCAAAATATTTGATTGAAGCAAAACTTTACTCCCTTTTTCTATCAAGCTGTAAAGAAATAGATTGCGTATGGTATGTCGGCCCCAAAAGAGAGGGCGGTTCTTCAGAGGTTATTCCATTTTCGGCATCCCGGGATGAATCGGCCGGGGAGCTTCTTTCCCGCCTTGCAGCACTGTTTTTGCAGGTACATCGGAAAATCCCCCTGCTTTTCGGTCCTGCGGCGGGAGAAAAATGGATACGTCAGGCCGAAAAATGTAAAAAGAAAAAGGGAGAGAAGAAAATGACGGCTCAGGAGATCCTTTCTGTACTTCGGGAAAAAGATGCCGCATACGATCCGGCCCTGCGTCATTTTCTCTCTTTTGTTGACAGTGATATTTTTACAAAGCACTATGAACAGGACTTTCGCTTTTTAGCACAGTTTTTCTTCAAGGGGGCTAACTCATGAATCCACAAACCTTTGACGTGCGTAAAGTACCCCTTTCCAAAATATCCATGGTGGATGCCAGTGCGGGGACGGGAAAAACCTACTCCATAGCCCTCTTGGTGATACGTCTCATCCTTGAAAAGGATATGGATATCCGCACAATTTTGGTTTTAACCTTTACAAAGGCGGCCACCCGTGAGATACAGGGGCGTATTCAGGCCTTTCTGCAGGAGCTACACAACTGCTGCGAATATCCGAAGAAAATAAACGATTCCCCTCTTCATGCCTGTCTTCCCAGGGATCCAGAACAACGCAGGGAAGCACAGAGGCAGATCGCCCGTGCCCTTTTGTTTATTGATGAAGCCCCCATTTACACCATCCACGGCTTTTGTCAAAAAATGCTGAGTACACACCCCTTTGAAACGGGAAATCTCTTCAGCCCTGTCGTGCTGGAGGACAGTGCGGAGCTGCACACCCGCTTTATAAATGTGTGGTGGCGAAAGTGCATGGCCCATTCCAAGCCCCGTCATCTTCATCTCCTTGCCCCCCATATACTACACCGGGAAAAGCTTTCCCCCCTGGTGTCGGCTATTCTTGCGGGAAAAGAAATAGATCCCCCCAAAGAGGTTGATAAAGAAATAGATCCCCCCAAAGAGGTTGATATCGAAAGGGCCCTTACAGAGAAAGAAGAAGCCCTGTCCCGCTGTGAAGAGGAGCGACAGAAGCTGTGCAACGATGAAGCGGCCCTGGAGGAACTGCGTGCAGTTCTTATAGAGGAAAGAGCAAAGAAAAGAGCAAAATTTATTGAAACCCTTCTGCAAGTCCTGGAGACGCATTGTACACCGAAAGACCTTATAAAAGAAATCTTTACTCAGGCCGGTGATGTACGGAAGGATATTGCGCGACGGGAAAACCTCATGGAAACAGAGCTTATTTCCACCCTTATTTCCCTGCGTAATAAAGAAAAAGAGTGCAAAGCAGATTCTGACAAACAGTGTCTCTGTGCGGCTCAGCATCTGGCATGGATCATGGCACAAGCGGCGGCCCATGATATCCGTCAGTATAAAAGGGAGCACTCCCTTCTGGAGTTTGACGATCTTATATTCCATCTGCACCGGGTGGTGTGTGATGAATCTCCCCGCGGAAGGGCTGCGGCAGAGGCAATAAGCCGGGACTACAACGCCCTTTTTATTGATGAGTTTCAGGATACGGACCAACGGCAATTTGAGATACTCAATGCCCTCTTCGGGGAAAAACCCTGTTTTTATATCGGTGATCCCAAACAGTCTATCTACGGCTGGCGCGGTGCCGATCTGGATACCTACTTCATGGTACGGAGAGAAAAAATCGATGCCCTGTACTCCATGAAAGAGTGCTTTCGATCCACGCCAAATCTGGTATCATCCTTCAATACCTTCTTTGGTGCAACAGACTCCTTTTTTGAACACCCGGAGCTTAGCTACACCGAAGTGGAGGGGAAAAACGATACCCCGTGGGATACGCCCCCCCTGACTGTCTATACCGGGGGAGCAAAAAGGGATGAAATTATTGCCCTTTCGGCAGATCGTATCACGCAGTTTCTTATAGAACACCGGGAGGTCTCCCTGGAAAAATGCGCCGTCCTTGTGCGTGCACACCGTGAGGCCGCGGACATAAAGGCGGCCCTTGCCCGGCGGGGAGTGCCTGCTGTCACTATTGATGATAGTTCTCTTTTTGCCACGAAGGCCGCGGAGGACCTGCAGGGTGTCCTTGAGGCCCTTGTTTCCGGGGAGGATCGCCAGTTTCGCCGCGCCCTTATTTCACCCCTGTGTGGGTTTTCTGCTCAGGATATTGCCGCCATGCCTGCCGAAACCTATGAAGAACATCTGCGCCGGTTTCGCCTTTTTGCACAGATTTGGGAAGAGCATGGCCTTGCCGCCGCCCTTACCGCTCTTATTTCGGAATACGCCCTGCGTGAGCGGGTCTTTGTGTATTCCAGCCTTGAGCAGGGAGAGCGCTTTTTTGCCGATCTCATGCATCTTATGGACTGCCTTGTCTTTGAAACCGTTAAAAACGGGTTGACTGTGGAGGAGCAGCTTCTGTTTCTTCAAAGGCAGATTGGAAAAGAGACATCCCAAAAACGGCGCGTTGAAAACGACAGCAACTCCCTGCAGATTGTAACCATACACAAAAGCAAGGGGCTTACCTACGATCATGTCTTTTGTCCCTTCCTCAACGCCTCGGAAAAGAAAAAACCAAGCCCCCTTACCCTCGTAAAAACCGATAGGGGATATCGATTTATTGATTTCGACCAGGATCAAGCATATTTGAAGAAAGAAGCCCTGCAGGAAAACCGCCGTTTGATCTATGTGGCCATGACCCGCGCCCGCTTTTCCTGTACTCTGTGTATTGGAAAAAAAGTGAAGGATGGGACTGTGAATCTTGCAGAGGGTGCCTTGAAGGAGTGCGTTGAAAATGTGCAGGATAATTCTGCCATACAAATCATCCCCCTTGATGTACAGGATATCACTGATGTACGGTATACTGCCCCTGAGGAAATCCTGCCCGGTACAAAACGGGAGCTGAAACACCGGGAAAATCTCAGGTCCCAAAGGGATGTATCCAGTTTCTCCGCCCTGTCAAATATGCATGGACTTCCCCCGGAAGGGCTTGATGAAAGGGCGGGCTCCGCCTATGATGAGTGGATATTTACCCGGCGCGGGGGAGCACTCCTTGGAAATTTTCTCCACGATATCTTTGAGACCATTGATTTTACTGCCCCCGCACGGGAGGATATACTCCAATGCGGAAAAAAACATCCCCTGGTTTTTACACCGGAGGATATGCCCCGCTATGAGGAACTATGCCGTCACACCCTGGGGGCGGGGCGTCCCGGAGAAAAAACAGGGTTTTCCCTGGGTGAAATTCCACGCCAAGACACTCTGCGGGAGATGGAGTTTTATTTCTCCCTTGAAAGCAGGAGTGATTTTTCCCGTATCGGGGAGGTGATGCACCGTCATTTTGGATATGATTTTACCCCCCGACGGGAGCATATGCCCGGATTCATCAAGGGTTTTATCGACCTGATCTTTGAATATGCGGGGCAGTATTATATCCTTGACTGGAAAAGCAACAGCCTGGGCAGAGAGCTCTTTCTCTATGAAAATACCAGCCTTGAACAAGCTATGTGTGATAGTAACTATCACTTTCAATACGCGCTGTACACCCTTGCCTTAAAACGATATATGGAATCAAGGGGTATTGATTTTTTACGCCGTTTCGGTGGGGTGTACTATCTTTTCCTTCGCGGGGTACGGGAAGGAACATCAACCGGGGTGTATTACGCACCGCCAAAGAAGGTATTGTCTGTGGTGGATGAGCTTGAGAAGTTTTTTGGGTGAGGGGGAAAACCTCTATGGGGTGTATTAGATTTAACGGTATGCATACAATTTAAACAGGGATATACTATGATTAAATTTGGTAAGACCATAAAACTGTTTCTCATGGACGCTGACCCGGAGGGGCGCATGGTGTGTGAACTCTCCAACTGGACCGGCAAAGCATACAGAATTCCCCGTGGCAGGGTAAAGGATTGTGCAGATCGGGAGGAATTACGCTCTACAGCGGTGTATTTGCTCTTTGGAAAGGCGGACTCCTCCGCCTCACGGCCCAAAGTATATATCGGTGAAGCGGAAAATGTATACAATCGCCTTGTGCAGCATGTTGCTGAAAAAGAATACTGGAATGAATCTGTGGTGTTTATCAGTAAAGATGAGAATCTCAACAAAGCCCATATTAAGTATCTTGAATCCCGATTGCATGAGATAGCTCTTCAGGCTGATAGGTATGATCTAGAAAACGGAAATACTCCCACACGATCTTCGATTTCAGAAGCCGATCAGGCAGAGATGGAAGAGTTTATTCAGTATGTGAAAATGTTGGTAAATACCATGGGGTTCAAGGTCTTTGAACCTATTGTCCGGCAGGATGATACCAGTGGAAATGACATCACGCTCTATGTTTCAAATTCCCGTGGGGCCAATGCCCGGGGCAAACGAGTTTCGGATGGTTTTGTTGTATATATGGGATCAGAAATTGCACAAAACCCCGTTGCTTCTTTTACCAAAGGGTTCAGCACCCTGAGAGATGACCTGCTGGCAAAAAAGATTGTTGTGGAACAAGGGGATACACTTGTCTTGCAGGAAGACTATCTTTTCAGTAGCCCCTCTGCTGCTGCGGCGGTTGTTTTGGGAAGAAGTGCAAACGGGTTGGTGGAATGGAAAGATAGTTCAGGTATTGATCTGAAAACAATTGAGACGGCGGAAATACGAGATGCTGAGACAGAACTTTCTCAAAAGAATGAGTCATGTTGATCCAAGATATTTTCATGACTTCCATGTATTAGCATTGGATGAGCAGAAAAAGGTATTGCGTTCCCCGAAAGTTGTTGTCTGTTGATGATGATATGGAACGTTTCTTTCATATATTACCTGAAACGGGTGGTTACCCCGAAGAAATAAAGGAGCCGTGTGTATGGAAATCTTCTTACTGGTAACGTTACTTCTCATACAAATAGCAGTGATTGTATTTGTATTGCTTCGTAAAAAACAGCTTCTGCATGGCAAAGACGCATCGCAGGCAATTGAATTTCGTGTTCGGAATACTGAGCTGGAGAAACGTATTGAAGAATTACAATCACAGCTGAATGAAGCTTCTGAAATAGAACAGAAACTACAGGATGAACTGAGAAATAAGGCGAGTGAAATTGCTTCACTTACAACAGAAAATGAGTCCCTGAAAAAACAGGCTGTGCAAAGGGAAGAGGATCTTAAAAAGTCAAAGGAAGAGTTGGCCCAACAGTTTAAACTCCTCTCTGCTGATATTCTGAAAGAACAAGCAAGTCAATTTACCACCCAAAATAAGCAGTCTGTTGAAGAGCTTCTGAAACCGATGCGTGAACATCTTGATAAATTTAAGAAGGAGACTGAAGAGTTTTACATAAAGACAGGAAAAGAAAATCATACGCTTTCTAAAAGGCTTGGCGATTTACTGGAAATGAATAATCGGCTTTCAGAAGATGCCACGAACCTTACCAATGCGCTCAAAAGAGATAGTAAGGCACAGGGAAACTGGGGGGAAGTAATTCTCGAACGTATCCTTGAAAGTACGGGGCTGCAAAAGGGGATTCATTTTACTCCTCAGGAGACTCATACAAATGAAGCGGGAAGAAAAATGTATCCTGATGTGGTACTGCAACTTCCTGAGAAGCGACACTTAGTGATCGACTCAAAGGTTTCTTTGACCGCCTATGAACGGTTTTCCGTAGCAAATGACGAACACAGTCAAAAAGAAGCACTCAAAAGCCATCTTATTTCAATTAGAAAGCATATTGATGAGTTAAGTGAGAAGGATTACCAGAAACTACATGGAACGGCATCTCCTGATTTTGTTGTTATGTTCATCCCCATTGAGCCGGCATTTATTCAAGCCATAGCATCGGATGAATCACTTTGGCAGTATGCCTGGAAAAAGAATATTCTCCTCGTTAGTCCATCGTCTCTTCTCTTTGTTACACGGATTGTACTGCAACTGTGGCGACAGGAGGATCAAAAAGAGAATATTGAAGAAATTGTAAAACGTGGAGCAAAGCTTTACGAAAAGCTGCATAGTTTCGTCACGAATTTTGAAAAAGTCGGTGCATCTATTGAAACTGCTCAAAAAACGTATACCCATGCGTACGGGCAACTTATTGCCGGTCGGGGAAATGCAGTCAGACAAGCGGAGATGTTGAAAGAGTTGGGGGTTGAAACAAAAAAGAGCTACCACGGAAAATGCGTGAAGAAGCGTTGGGTGCTCACCTTGAACTTGATGAAAGTGAGTGAGTTATTTTTGTTTTAGGAATCACTACTTGATCTGAAAATGAATTCATTCTTTTTCTTCCACGCTAAGGGTTCATGCAGTATAATGTGATTTAAGGAGAGCTCTATGGATACAAGGTATGAACATACACAGACAGGATATGGTATTATCAGTGTCATAACGGCAGGACTTGTTTTTATTACGGGGCGCATGGTTGTTTCCGGTTTTAGTTGGATTGGCCTGGCAACCCTGCTTGTCCTTGCGGCAGTTTTGGCACTTTTTTATTCCCTCACGGTTACAATTACAGATACTATGCTTTTTGTGCAATTTGGCTCCGGGGGTATTGGAAAGAAGTTCAGGATAAGGGATATTGACTCCTGTCGCCGTGTAAAAACCCCCTGGTATTATGGTTGGGGAATCCGTCTGATACCCCGGGGATTACTCTATGCTGTTTCAGGAGTGCGCGCCCTTGAGATACGCATGAAAAACGGTAGAATATATCCAATTGGCACCGATGCCCCTGCTGAGTTTGAGAAGGCTCTTCAGGAGGCTATTAAGAAAGGTCTGGAAGGCGGTGGGGCATCATGAAAGTGTATGGTATAGAAGAGAACGGGCGGTTTGCTGAATATGTAAAAACACCCTTTCAGGCAGAGCATGAAGAGGTTGTTCTTGAAGATTGGATGGAGAAGAATCCCCATAATATTATTGCAGATGATACGATATTGATTATCGGACGGCAGGTGGCCACTGATATGGGAGGGTTTATAGACCTTCTCGGTCTTAACAGAAGGGGAGATATAGTTGTTATTGAATTGAAACGGGATAGAACCCCCCGCGATACCATTGCACAATCCCTGGACTATGCTTCCTTTGCTGCAAAGCTGGACTCCTCTCAGATCGAAGGCATACTGAGATCCTATGTGCAGGATTAATCCCTCCATCTTGCAGAATACCATCGTGAATATTTTACTCTTTCAGACAGTGAAGCTGTATCATTTAATAAGGATCAACATATTGTAATAGTTGGTCAGAATATCACCCCGCAGATAAAGCAGACTGCAATTTTTCTTTCTTCACGGGGGATACGGGTAAGCTGTGTGGAATTTACGTTTTTTCAGACAACTGCGGGCACCCGCCTTTTATCTCAGGAAATAGTTGTGGGAGCAGAACATCACAAGGTAGACGGAGTGACCTCACAGTCCTTGCCGATGATTACTGAAAAAGAGTTTCTTGCATCCGCCGATGAATACGGCAGGCCTCTTTTTTCACGGATAATAGGGTTGGCACAGGAAAAATCACTGCCTGTTCACTGGGGGACAAAGGGGTTTTCATTGAATGCTGATTATAAGGGAACTCATGTGGCAATCTGCCTTGTATATCCCCCCGACTCGGTATATAGGCAAACAATTCGTACAGCCCTCTATGCACGGGGAGGGGTGGAGAGAAAAACCGCTGTGCCCGCAGAGACTATTGCCAGGCTTAAAAAACAGGCAGAAGCGATTGGGGTTTTTACTTCTGCCGGTGAGGATCTAAAATGTCATATTACGCGGGATCTTTCTCATACTGAAATAGAAGATATACTGCATTGGTGTTTGTCTGTTGCCGGTGAAATAAAAAAATACGGTCTCAAGGAGTAGATGTTTCTGGCAAAGCAGTTTTGTGCAGACTGTTTTTCTGCTGTTTTTGTGGGTTTTGTTCTTTGGAACGTGTTGTCTAACGATAAGATAAGCAAAAAGGTCGCTGAGAAAATGGCATATATCTGTACACGTGTATCAGATTAAAATATTGTAAAAAGCGGAGAATATCGTGTGTACGCTTGTGGAAATAGATAATATGGATGACCACAACTGTACGTCCCACGGTGCTTCACCTCAATCCTCCACCCGTCCGTAACTCTTTCATATAAGCACCATTCAGAAGGGTACGACAGAATTTAAAGCGTAACAAAGCCCTCGTGTATCCACGAGGCAGGGTCTGAAGAGAAAATGATGCCTCGTGTACCCACGAGGCGGGATCCGAAGGGAAAATGGTGCCCTCGTGTACCCACGAGGCGGTGTCTGAAGAGAAAGTGGTGCCCTCGTGCATCCACGAGAGGTGATCAGAGCAAAAAAGTAGAGCCTCATCTTTCGACGAGTCGGGGCGTTTGTTTCGGGGGAGTGCTTTTGATGGTGGTTACGGTGATCAGTATCATTCCCATTCCCACAAGTTGTACTACCGTAAGTGTTTCTGAAAGAATAAATACTCCGAACAGGGAGGCCGTAACTGGCTCGACCATTGCGGCTATTGATGCTACGGCAGGGGTGGTATGCCTAAGCCCATATATATAAATGATAAAGGAGAGACCCGCCCCGAAGATTCCCAGGAATGCAAATAAAGGCCAGTGTGGCGTGGGGTCACGGGGGACAGTTTGCGAAAGATGCGCCACGGGAAAAAGCAGAAGGGTGAGCACCGTAAAGGCGATGGATAAAATGGTTTGGGGGCTTGCATGGGGGGAGGCGTATTTAAAGCCGAAGATGAACAGGGCGTAGGAACCTGCAGAAAGGAGACCAGCCGCTACTCCGCGGGGCGTTACCTCTGCAGGAGTCACGGCGTATGCCCCCGTCAGAAGTAGAATGCCGAGGATAACGCAGAAAAGGGACGCTGTTTTTTTGACCGTGGGGTGTTCAAGGCGGAGTATGCAAGAGAGAAGGTATACAAAAACGGGAGCGCAGTACATAAGGGCCGCCGCAACGGCCACACTGCCCTCGGCAATGCTGATAAAATAAAAGGTGAAATTGCCCGCAACTCCCAGGCCCGCTACTGCCGACCATACCCATACCCGTGGACGGAGTATCCCGCTATTACGGGGGCGTATACCCAGCCAGATAAGCACACAGACAAGGCCCATAGCCCCGCGGTAAAAGGCAATATTTGTGGCGTCCCATCCATATGCCGTGAGGAGGCCGGCTACTCCCCCGGAAAGGCCCCAGAAGAGCGCCGCGATGACTACTAAAATAGTGCTTTTCATGATTCTCCTACATTATGGGTGATAAGCGTCTTCTCTTGGATATGGGAGCACATGATCAAATTCAATTCCCATCTCGATGAAAATACATCACTCCGGCAATATCTCCCATGAATTTTTCTTTTGAGCACTTTGCGGGGGGAGGTGTAGGGGGCTTGTTTATGTCTGCCTGTGGGGAGGAGATGAAAAAATCCCTGTTACTCTGTATCGGAACGTATATTTTCCTGTAAAAGATCCTGCCCTGGCAGGAGTAACTGTCAACAGAGAGAAGGTAGAATATGGGAAAAACACTTTTTGAAAAAATATGGGATGCCCATGTGGTGGAGGAGCTGCCCGACGGCACGTCTCTGATCTACATCGACCGGCATCTGGTGCACGAGGTCACAAGCCCCCAGGCCTTTGAGGGCCTTCGCCTGAAAGGCAAAACCGTACGACAGCCGAAGCTGACCTTTTCCACCATGGATCATAATGTACCCACGGACGAGAGTCGCCTCACCATCAGTGATCCCGTTTCACGGGCACAGGTGGAAGCCCTTGAGAAGAATTGTAGTGACTACGGTATTACCCTCTATGGCATTGGAGATCCTCATCAGGGGATTGTCCATATGATTGGTCCTGAAATGGGTATTACCGTGCCGGGACTCACCCTGGTGTGCGGTGATTCCCACACCTCCACCCACGGAGCCTTCGGCTCCCTTGCCTTTGGTATTGGCACCTCCGAGGTGGAACATGTCCTTTCCACTCAAACCCTTCGCCAAAAAAAGCCTAAGACCTTTAAGGTTGAGTTTACGGGGAGCCTTCCTTCCCACGTTTATTCAAAGGATATGATTCTGAAGCTTATTGCAGAGATCGGCACAGCCGGCGGCACGGGGACGGTCTTTGAATTTTGCGGAGAAGCCGTGGAAGCTCTTTCCATGGAAGCCCGTATGACCATGTGTAATATGTCCATTGAAGGTGGCGCCCGGGCCGGCCTTATCGCCCCCGACGAAACAACCTACGCCTATCTGCGTGAAAAAGAGCGGCCCTATGCACCGCAGGGAGAAGAGCTTGAGCGGGCCATTGCAGAGTGGAAAAAGCTTCCCAGTGATCCCGATGCAGAGTTTGACCGTACCATGACCATCAATGTCTCTTCCCTGTCGCCGCAGGTTTCCTGGGGGACCAGTCCCGGCATGACCATTTCTGTGGACCAGGCGGTACCGCAGCTGGACGGTGTGCCCGGATACAGTGAGGAGGATGTGAGCAAGGCCCTTGAATACATGGGGCTTGAGCCGGGACAACGCCTTGAGGATGCCCATCTTGATACGGTATTTATCGGTAGCTGTACCAACGCGCGTATTGAAGATCTTCGTATTGCCGCAGAGATTTTGCGGGGACAAAAGAAGGCCGACCACATCCGACTTCTCGTGGTACCCGGGTCTCAGCAGGTGCGTCTTCAGGCGGAAGCAGAAGGGCTTGACAAAATCTTTACCGCCGCGGGAGCTGAGTGGCGCTGGGCCGGATGTAGCATGTGTCTTGCCATGAACCCCGATAAGCTTGAGCCGAAAGAGCGGTGTGCCTCCACATCAAACCGAAATTTTGAAGGTCGTCAGGGTGCGGGCGGACGTACCCATCTTATGAGCCCTGCCATGGCTGCGACTGCGGCGGTGGCGGGAAAAATCGTTGATATCAGAACCTGGAAAGGGGGGGCAAAATGAAACCCTTTACACAGCATCGGGGTATTGTAGCCCCCTTGAATCGTGCCAATGTGGATACGGATCAGATTATACCAAAGCAGTTTTTAAAATCAATAAAACGAACGGGCTTTGGCCCCAGTGCTTTTTTTGACTGGCGCTATGATAAGGAGGGGGAACTGAATCCAAACTGGGAATATAATCATCCCCGATATCATCACCGTTCTATTCTGGTAACCCGCAATAATTTTGGCTGTGGTTCCAGCCGTGAACACGCCGTGTGGGCCCTTGCTCAGGACGGACTCCGCGCCATTATTGCTCCCTATCGGGGCACGGGAGACGGACAGATTCCCGGGTTTGCCGATATTTTTAAAAATAATTGTGCCAAAAACGGCCTGGTCACGGTGGAGCTTTCCGAAGATGAGGTTGAAGAGATCTTTCAGACGGTCTATGCTGAAGAAGGTCTTGAAGCAACGGTTGATCTTCCTGGACAGAAATTGATTGTCCATGCCGCAACAGGGGATACCACCTATTCCTTTGACTACGATTCAAGTAATAAGGACAAGCTTATTCGCGGTCTTGATGATATTGAAGAGACTCTGCAATATGAAGATGCAATCAGTCGCTTTGAAGAGAACCATGAAACATGGATCTAATCTCTCAGGGGGGAGTGCTTTTTTCTTCTTGACAAGATGGAGTGAAAAAAGATATCTTCCCCGTGGTTGAGGATGTTACTATGTACCGCCTTTGTGGCGTGACAGTATGTAAAAGCCTCCTGCAGAGCTGAATAATCGGCTGTGCAGGAGGCTTTTTCTATTTCTAAGGAGAAATTATGGAGAAGAGTTTCCGGGGCAGTTCTCACTGGACGCGGTGGCAGGTATTGATAGCAGGCATTATTTTACAGACGGCTATCGGTGGTATCTATGCATGGAGCACTTTTGTTCCGGCCCTGGTTGAAACGTACGGGTATCGTACCGGGCAGACCGGCCTGATTATCGGTCTCCAGATTGCTGTCTTTTCCAGTATTACCATTCCCGGTGGAAAACTTCTCTATGCCTGGGGACCGCGAACTACTGCAGCCGTAGGGGCTGTGCTCTTTGGTGCGGGGTATGTGGCTGCATCCTATTTTGCCCACTCCTTTCCCCTTCTTCTCTTCTTTCTTGGTGGCGTAAGCGGTACGGGTATTGGCTTGGTCTATGTCTGTCCCCTAACAACGGGTATGCTTTGGTTTCCCCGCAATAGAGGTATTGTGACGGGGGCTGCCGTATCGGGATTTGGTTTGGGGGCGGTAATTCTCTCCCTTACGGCGGAATACCTTATGAGACAGGGGGGACTCGGTGTGGACGAGATGTTTCGTGTGACGGGGGGGCTTTTTGGCGGGGTTGCCCTGTGTGCGGCCCTACTGTTGAAAACTCCCCATAGTATGGGACGGCCACGGGAAGAAGCGGGGGATGGTTCAAGACCAACCATGCGAGGTACCTTGATCTTTCGTTTTATTCAGTATGCCATGTTTGCCGGTACCTTTTCGGGACTTCTCTTATCGGGAAATCTCACCCCCTTTATTCTGAATATGGGTGGTTCCGAGGCGCAAGCCGCGCTCAGCATCTCTCTTTTTGCCGTGGGGAACACCCTGGGGCGACTTATTTGGGGGGGAGTGCATGATCGTCATAAAAGCCGATGGACAATTCGCTGCTCCCTGGGACTTCTTACGGTGGTGCTTCTTGCCATGTCAGTCCTCGGTGGACCAGATATGATTCGACTCCAACTTCTCTTGATTATCCTTGCCGGATTTGGTTTTGGTGCCTGCTTTGTGGTGTATGCAGCAACGGTTGTAGAGATTTTCGGGGTTGCCAGTTTACCGAAAATGTACCCCTTTGTGTTTATGGGGTACGGAGCTGCCGCCCTCATTGCCCCGGCCTTTGGTGGATGGAGTGCTGATCGTACGGGTTCCTACACAACAGGGATTGTTATAAGCGCCGCTGTGGTTGCTGTCGCTTTTTTTCTGACCGTTCTCCTCAGAACCTATTTCACCTCTGCAAAGGAAGAGATTCATGCATAGGAAGACTGAATATTCCGATCGTGTCGCTTTGCCGTATCAGCTCTACAGTGCTCTATTTTCAACCCTTCCATACGGCGATCTTGCCGTGTCATCAAGCCAGCTGCTGCTTTTTACCAAGGAGTGTGAACGCCTGTTATATCAAGAAGAATCTCCCACTGCAGTAGTGGAGCGGTTTTGTTCCCACTTACCCCTAGAGAAACGGCATGATCTATTGTTCCAGTTTTTACAAATTGTAGAACGACAGGTTGTTCTTTTTGACGCTATTGAGGATGCAGCCTTTCCCCATTTGCACAGTCGGTATGATCGGGGTACCTTGAAATCTCTATTGCAGCGGGTTGATGAGGCGGAGCTCCATTCTTCCTATGGGCACCACCTAAAGAAATATGCCGTGCGTATGGTTCTTACGGCTCACCCCACTCAATTTTATCCTGAACCGGTTCTCGGCATTATTCGGGAGCTCATTACAGCTTTACAGGAAAAAGATCTCCATGCGATACGTCAGTTTCTTTTGCAGCTTGGGCGAACCCCTTTCCGAAATCGTCGAAAACCGACACCCCGCATGGAAGCCCATGCTGTTTTGTGGTATCTGGAAAATAATTTTTATGATGTTATCCCTGCCATTTGGGAGGAGGCGGTGCGAGCTGTGCCGGAAGACCTTGATCCAGAGCAACTTGCGGGGATGCTTGAAATTGGTTTTTGGCCTGGGGGAGACCGGGATGGTAATCCGTATGTAACCGCAGAAACAACACGGGAGGTTGCCCGTACCCTGAAAGAGTCTATTCTCTCCCGTTATATACACGATATGGAACGTCTGTTAAAGCGGCTCACCTTTGATGGTGTCTTTGAGGGGCTACAGGTATGTTTAAACAAGATTATTCAAACAAGAGATGCTCATACAACACAGGGAGAATCTGCGGGGTATGCTTCACCGCAGGAGCTGTGTTCTGATCTGCAGGAAATTCGCCAGTGTCTTCAAGATGATCATCAAGGGTTGTTTATACAGCATATCGATACGTTTATTACACGGGTGCGCATCTTTGGATTTCACTTTGCAATTCTCGATCTTCGTCAAGACAGCAGTGTCCATCATGAGGTGTGTACTGAGATACTTCATACTCTGGATAGACAAGGGGTATTTCCATCTCATCTGAAGGAGGTATGGGATCAAAACGGTGCAACGGCTGATTTCTTACGACAGCTCTTAGAGACACCGCTTTCGCTTGAAGAGATTTCCATGGATACACTTTCCGTCATAGCCCGAGAGACCCTTGATTCCTACCGGGCGGTATGGGATATTCAGCGTCAAAATGGTCCGCGAAGTATCCATCGATCCATTATATCAAACACTCAAAGTGCATGCCACGTGCTTGAGGTCTTTGTGCTGATTCATTTATCGGGAGGAAGCCTGGAGACTTCGGGCCTTGATATTGTACCCCTTTTTGAAACCATTGATGACCTCACCCGGGCAGATGCTGTTATGAAAGAGTTGTATGAGACCCCCGTATATCGAGCCCATCTTCAACGCCGTGGCGGTGTACAGCATATCATGGTGGGTTTTTCCGACGGCACAAAGGACGGGGGATATCTTGGGGCAAATCTTGGAATCTATCAGGCAAAGCGGCGGTTAACTGCTGTAAGCCGTGAGGCCGATATATCCCTTGTGTTTTTTGATGGGAGAGGTGGTCCTCCCGCGCGGGGTGGCGGTAATACCCACCGGTTTTACCGTTCCCTTGGGCATGATGTTTCCCACGATCATCTCCACTTGACCGTTCAGGGGCAAACTATCAGCTCAAATTTCGGTACCCGTGATAGTGCCCGCTACAATATTGAGCAGTTATTTACGGCAGGTCTGGAGTCCTCACTCTTTTATGCCGAGGAGGGTGTGTTATCTGCAAAGGAGGCAGCTCTCCTTGATGAACTTTCACAGCAGGCCCACGAAAAATATCTTGCCCTGCGGGAAGATCCTCTTTTTATACCCTATCTGGAAGAGATGACCCCCCTCCGTTTTTATGATCGTCTCAATGTTGGCAGCCGTCCGGTGAAGCGGAAGGGGAATACGCGGAAGTTCAGCGATCTTCGGGCAATACCCTTCGTAGGATCATGGAGCCAGATTAAACAAAATGTCCCAGGATTTTACGGTCTGGGCACCGCCTTGGAGTCTTTGCGGGATACTCCGGGAAAATGGGAGGCTGTGCAACAGCTCTATGTGGACAATCTCTTTTTTCAAACCCTCATAGACAATGCCATGCAGTCTTTGGCCAAAACCTGCTTTCCCCTTACGGCATCTCTGCAAAATCATCCGCGGTATGGGGGCTTTTGGAAGATCCTTGAAGAGGAGGCGAAACTTACAGAACGACTTCTCTGTGAAGTGGCGGGCATCTCCTGTCTTTTAGAGAAAGAACCGGTTATCCGTGCCTCTATCAAAATCCGGGAAAAAATAGTGCTCCCCCTCCTGGTAATACAGCAATATGCCCTGGAAGAGCTTCAACGGTGCGATGAACCGGAAGAGCGGGAGATTCTGGAGAAACTGGTGGTAAAATCCCTGGCGGCAAATATAAATGCCAGCAGGAATTCTGCGTAGATATAGTTGGTATTTGGTAAATAGTATATATTGCTCTGTAAAAATTGCAATTCAGTGGAATTATACGGTAGTAGTATAATACTATTCTCATAGACCCGATTTACAAAGGAGTACCAATGAAAATGCAAAAATGGCGAGAGTTTTTCATTACCCTTATTTCTGCAGCTGTCAGTGCAAACGTGGGAACATATCTGGCACGAACCTTTGAGCTTTCTTGGTATATGCACGGCCTGGTGGTGACGGTCTTGTTTTTACTGTGCTATGGAGCGGCCCAAAAGATTGCACCGTCTTCGTAGTGTGTACGCCGTGGATCCCGCACAAGAGGAGATTTCATGGATACGCTCCTGTTGAAAAGATACAGGGGAGGTACTATATTCAGTTTTCCGGTGCAGAGAGCTTTATATGCGCAGAGGAAGAAGGGATTAATTTTATTTTTTACAGTCAGCAGGAGCACATCGTGAAGATAATCTTATTAAATGACAGGCAGAAGGCAGAGATGAAATATCCATACACCGCATCGATATGTATTCTGTTTTTATTACTCCCCCTCTGTGCGGATCAGCTTCCCCGTTTACGGGTTTCCGGAGACAGTATCATTACTGTTCAGGGAACTTCCGTTTCATTTAGGGGGCTTCATATTACAACAGAAGCATGGGGACAGTGGGAGTATCCGCAATCAGACAGTCTTGCAGCGAGGGGAAAATACCCCTTTATACCGCATAGAAATATTCCGAAATACGCCCTTGAAGAGAGGGATTTTGATAGTATTGCGGCTCTTTCCCCCTTTCTTGTAAGATATGAATTGGCCTATTCCCATTTCTCAGAAGATACTCCCGAAAGAGATGCAAATATGCAGGTTTTACAGAGGCACATCAAAGAATTTAATCGACGTGGTATCTATGTTGTACCCGTTCTTCATTTTGGGCCCGGTTTGCATTTGGCTAAAGCGCACTATGAAGATGCAAAGCACGGTGATGAGCGGGTACAGACAATTTTTGAAGACAGGGATACCTTTGTCCGTCATCGTGACTGGTGGGTGTATGTAGCAGGTCATCTGGCTGAATTGCCCGGTGTTGCGGCATATCAGCTCTACGTTGAACCGAGGATCCCCTCCCGTGAAGAGGGGGGGTATACTGTGTTTGCTGAGAGAACGCAGGAGCTTTGTGATGCCATCAGGGCTATTGATCCGCATACTATATTGGTACTGCATACAGCCTTCAGCAGAGAGGCGAATCCCGGCGAATCCTATTGGTCAAATGAGGAGAATGCCTTTCGCACAGATACGGGTGAACAGGGTATTATCTGGAGTGGTTCTCCGGAATTTATTACAGAGGATATCTCCTATTTTACCTATATTGACGATCCAAACATTGTGTATGCTTTCTCCGCATACGTTCCCTATGAGTTTTGCAGTAAGGGTGCACAAAGTACTTCGGGGAATCCCTTTACTGCTGACTATTTTGCTGAGAAGATGAAAGATTTTATTGAACCCCGTCTTGCCTTTCGGGAGAAACTCTCCGTCCCTGTTATTGTCGATGAATTTGGGGTAAACCATCTTCAGAGCAGAGAAATGGCAGAAATCTGGCTTGCCAGTGTACTCGATGTTTTTGAAGCGAAGGAGGTTCCCGCGTGGTTTTATCAGTATAAGGGGTTGTCTGATCCCTATTCCGGGGGCGAAAATAATTATGGGATATACACCTATACACGGCTTTCTTCACATGAAATACAGATGAGTGACAGCTCCTACCGTTTTGCACCCTTTGCCCGGGAGGCTGCAGAAAAAACAGGCTACGATACGCTTTTTCACAATTATTTCTGGAAAGGCGGAGATTTTCGAACTCTTTCCATAACAAACAATGAATCCATCAGGGAAATTATCAAAGGGTATTTTAACAAATAACCACCCTGTATGGTATGATAGTGGCATACCTCGTAGGTGAGGCGGAGTTGAATTTTGCTTTCCCGTACAACGGCACTGACAAAATACTCTCAGGTATATTCATTGATCGTCATGCAGACACTGGCCTGAGTGATTATTTGGTATGAGACCATACAGTTGCCGGAAGAGGTGAGGGTGCTCTCCTTTGTTTTTTTATTCGTCAATCACCCCGTATGAGCTCTTAAGGATAGAAATAATCTCCTCCCGGGGCGCTGCGGGAATGGGAATTGATTGTCCTGTAATAGTCTCTGCCATGGATCGGTATGTCCCGGATACCTTCAGAAACACCTCCCGGGGGAGTCGCAGCTCCTCCGCAATTTTTACCCGCTCATCCATGCGCTCCTTTTGGGTGAGTATGTCCGGGTCGGGGATATTTTCCAGAAGGTATGTTCGAAACTCCTCTTTAGAGTTTTCCACGATATGTCCCTGCTGATACTCCCGTGCGTCCCACATGCGGGAAGAATCCGGTGTTCCCACTTCATCCATATAGATAAGGCGTTTTGTGCCGTGCATATCTTCTGCATAGCCAAATTCAAATTTTGTATCAACAAAGATCTGTCCTGCCCGGGCAAGCTCGTTGGAAATGAGGTCTACTCCCTGGCAAAGAAGCTCCTCATAGCGTGCCACATCCTCTTTTGAGTGAAATTTGAAGGCCTCGTAATTGGCCATGATATCCCCGTGGGAAATATTCACATCGTCTGCTTCAGGAACACCGGGAATCCCCCGCAGGATACCCTTTGTGGATGGGGTAATGAGGGTCTTTGAAAGTTTCTGATTTTTCTCAAGTCCATCGGGCAGTTTGATACCGCAGAAATTGCGTTCTCCGCGCACGTAGGCACGCCACATGGATCCGGTGATATAGTTGCGGGCAATCGCTTCAATCATTACGGGCTCTGCCCGCTGTACAATCCAGACAAGGGGGTGGGGAGTGTCAAGAATATGTGAATCAGCGAGGCCCCGATCACGAAAACGGCGAAACCAATGATTTGCGATGGCATTGAGGGCAGCACCTTTTCCGGGGACACCGTTCATGCCTTTTTCTGCTTTCCAGAGACATTCAAAGGCTGAAATCCGGTCGCTGATCACCATAATTCCCAGGGATGAATCCGGAGAAACGGGGTAGTTTTTTTCAGATATGAGACGATGGCTGTCCTCGGGGGTAAGCCAGTATACAGAACGTACTTTTCCACGATGGACCGGTTGGTGTGTCCGAATGGGAAGGGTATGACTGTTTTCAAGAACCGTATATGCTGTCATGAAACTCCTGTCCTTACTGGGTATGTATCTTCTGTTCAAGGTCGCTGAGAATTTTTTTCTCAAAAACCTCAGGACATATCTGCACAGGGAGACTCCGTTTCACCCCACGTGGTGTCCTCAGCACGGCGGTAAAAACACGAGCGGTACCCCTTGTGGCAGGCAGCACCTTTCTGGAAAATCCTGAAAAGGAGGGAGTCTCCATCGCAATCAATGCGTGCTTCCTGTACTTTCTGGGTATGCCCGGAGGTTTCCCCCTTTTTCCACCGTTCCTGCCGGCTTCTGCTCCAGTAGACCATATCACCGGTTTCCAGGGTTTCCTTGAGGGTATCCCGGTTCATCCAGGCCTGCATGAGTACCCGACCGGACTCTGCATCCTGTGCAATGGCACAGACGAGGCCCTGATCGTTAAAGCGTACTTCCCTGAGGAGGGCGTCTGAATTTTTCATTCCCGTACCTGCCCTTCACCTTCAACAAGCCATTTATAGGTGGTCAGATCATCGACCCCCATGGGGCCCCGTGCATGGAGTTTATCCGTGGAGATACCGATCTCACAGCCCATGCCGTATTCACCACCGTCGGCAAATCGGGTGGAGGCATTAACCATGACCGATGAAGCATCCACGCGGAGCTGAAATGCCGCCATTTCATCGGTGTCAGCCGTTACAATGGCTTCGGTATGACCCGATCCGTGACGATTGATATGGGCGATGGCCGCATCGGTGGAGGAGACTTCCCCCATGGTTACAATGAGATCAAGATATTCCCGATCCCAGTCCTCTTCTCCGGCAGGCTCAACATCATCAGAGAGTGTTTGTATGGCGGCATCGCCCCGTATGCACACCCCCTCTTGAATAAGGGCGGAAATAATATCTTTTTTTACTGCTTCGGGAACATCCCTGTGGATAAGGATTGTTTCCAGGGCGTTGCAGACACCGGGACGCTGAGTTTTCCCGTTTATTGCAATGGCACGGGCCGTCTCCGGTGATGCCGAGGGGGCAATATAGAGATGACAAACCCCCTTATAATGTTTGATGACGGGAATATGGGAGTGTTCCACCACGGTTTCAATAAGTTTTTCACCGCCCCGGGGGATGATCAGATCCACCGTGGAGGATTCCTTCAGGAGATAATTGACCGCCTGACGATCCGTGGTATCAATGAGCTGTACCGCCTTTTCAGGAAGTCCCGTGTCCCTGAGAACATCAGAGAATATCCGGGCAAGGATGGTATTTGAATAAAATGCTTCAGAGCCACCCCGGAGGATAACCGCGTTGTTTGACTTCAGACAGATCGCTGCAGCATCAACGGTAACATTGGGCCGGGATTCATAGATAATGCCCACCACCCCTATGGGAACTTTCATTTTGCTCAGGCGCAGACCGTTTTCAAGGTTTTTTTCTTCATAGCGTTGTCCGATGGGAGTGGGAAGATTTTTGATGGTTTCCACACCGCTGATCATGGAGTCTATCACCGTATCAGACAGGGTGAGGCGATCGATCATGGCCGCCGAAAGACCTCGTTTTTTTCCTGCTGCAAGATCTTTTTTGTTCTCATCCTGAATTTCTTTTCGATGCGTATCCAGGGCTTTTGCCATGGCTTCAAGGGCATGGTTTATTTGCTCAGCGGGCTCAGCGGCAAGGATGTATCCCGCCTCTTTTGCCGCAGTGGTGAGAGTGTGTATCTGTTTTTGCAGGGTATTCATTCCAATCACCTCCGTTCAGTTTTCTTCAAATATACCTCTTGCGACGCTCAGTCGGTACAGCTTTTCGAAAACAAATCTGTGGTCTCACCCAGGGGGATTTGTAAAAAACAGGGGTAATATTGCGAAATAGGTACATAAACCTGCGATTTTCCATTTTTTTTATTATTCTATAGATGCTAACAATACGGAGGTTTTATGAAACAGTGCGTTTTTGTTCTTGTTCTTATTTCATTTCTTTTAGCAGAGGTTAGTCGGGCCCCGAAGCAGGTTCCTCCCGGTGATCTTTCCGTGGAAGAAGTGCCCATGTTCATTAGTATTGGATGGGATGATAATTCTCATTCCGGTATGCCTGGAAGTACAGCCGAAGAAGGAGGTGTTCGCTGGGTGTGTGATTTTACTAAGGAACTTCGTAATCCTGAGGGGACAGGGCAAGAGGAGACCTTTGACGGGGCGCCCGTACGTACCACCTTCTTCTCTAATTCATTCTATATTGAGCCCTATAATGGAGATTTCTCTGTTATGGTTAAGTGGGCACATAATTATGCCTATCGGTTGGGGCATGAAATTGCGAATCATACCCACAGTCATCTGACTGGAGGAGATGGTCCCTACCTCTCTGTAGATGCATGGGAAGAGGAGATTTACAAATGCAGTGAGATGTTTAGTCGTCCTGCTCCTGCTATTGAAGATTCAGCGCTCACTGCTGATGATCCGTCCCTTGGTGCAGGTGTTCCCATTGAAGAAATTGTTGGGTTTCGTGCGCCGTATCTATTCTATGGGAATAACCTCTTTACAGCATTAAAAAATCTTAATTTTATTTATGATTCGAGCATCGAAGAAGGGATGGATCCGGCTCAGGATGGAACCAATTTTTACTGGCCCTATACCATGGACCATGAAAGTCCTGGGCACCGCTATATGTCTGAAGTAAGCGGTACAAAAGAGCCTGAATATGCCGTGCCGGAACATCCCGGAATCTGGCAGTTGCCTGTGTATGCCTTGGTAACTCCTCCCGATGATGAGTGTGAAAACTACGGGCTGGCTCCGGGGTTTCGTGATCGCCTGAAAGAACATGTCACAACCTTGGGGAAACCTGGTGCTTTTGATGTGGACAATGGCAAAATATCCGGACTTGATTACAATATGTTCTATTTTATCGAGTTCAACCTTACCAAAGAAGAGGTTCTAGCGACGCTGAAATACTCCCTTGATCAGCGAATGCGGGGAAATCGCGCCCCCATGGTTATTGGATTTCACAGCCAGTACTACACCCCCGTGTGGAATGGAAATGCGGGGAATATTCCTGACGATGCAGATCGTCGTGCCATTGTGGAAGAGTTTGTACAATATGCCTTAGAGACCTATGAAGATGTTCGTTTTGTTCCCATGCGCGATTTGCAGCAGTGGCTCGAAACCCCCGTGGCATTAGAGGGTAGTACTCCTATCGGTCGGGAAGCATCTCCCCGCCATCATCGAGGGGTTCAGATCATTTCTCAACGAGAGGGGTTGCTTCTTTCGGCAAAAGATCAATTTGATGCAACCGTACGGGTGTATACTCCTTCTGGACAGCTTGTATTTGAGGAAGCTCGTCATATTCCTCGTGACGGTATTCACGTAGCCACTCCTACCCTTCGTGGTATGTATGTGGTACGAATTTCTGGCGGAGATAAGACGATTTCCCAGCGTGTTCTCTTTGAGTAGGGCAGATACTCTTGCTGTGAACTCGTAATCGCTGTTTTTTGTACGGGGTGGGTTAATCCACCCCGTATGTCGTTATAGAGCGAGGGAGATATCACGGCATATGGAGTAAAAACGGTGCCGATGAAGTGTGTGATTATTTTTGCTGACTGTTGCCCCAAACAGTACTAGAGGTTTGTCATGCTGTATGACCATTGCATAGATAGAATATGATCTCTCCGAAGATATGGGGCGTATGTGAGTTGCTATGGGGAAGTGATGCCCTCGTTTAAGCGAGAATATCGCATAAATTGAGGGCCGTGATAGGGCGATTTTTCATTTCCCGTGAAGTTTTAGGGAAGGAATGCCGTGTCTTGGAGAGAAACCTGGGATTGGTATCTCACATTGTCTGACAAGGTTTCACGGGGTGCTTCTTTGTTGTCCGGTGTTTTAAAATCCTCACGGGAATGGTCGGGTGTGGTGTGGCTTAGGTTGAGATAGGCAATGAGTGCAACAAGACTGAGAATGTAGCGCATAATAACTCCTTTTGTGATGAACAGTCCTAGTATATAATACTTCCCGAGACATGTCAATAAAAAGAATTCTGTTTCCCTGAGAAATGAATATATTTTGAAAATACCGGGAGGTTTCTATGACCCCAGAAAATGTTTTCGGCTATTGTGATCGCTGTGAGAAATACCATAGTCTCCCCCAAGGAAAGGCTCGCCAGAAAGGGGAGGAGCTTCTTCAGTCTTTGCAAAATGAAGGCTGTCTCGATTTTGAGCTCCCTCGGCACTTGCGAAGGAGAGAGTACTCTACTGATTCTCTCTACGGGCCGCATCGTGGAAAAATGTTTGGGGTGCTTCACTGCGTTGACCAATCAGGACAAGAGCAGTTTCTCAAGGCATTCTCCTGTCAACACAAGGGAGAATGGAGTGTTCCCGGATGGGTGCCACCCATTGTAGACGGAGCTCGGTATTTAGAAAAGGTTCGTTCTGGAGGAAACGATATATCACGACTCACAAAACTGCTTCACCATGAAGACACTCCGCTCATTCGTCAGAAGCTGAAAACAGAACGACGTCGTATTTCTCAAGCCCTTATGGAAGAACTCTTTGAAATGTATGAGTTGATGAATTTTCGCGGAGAAAAAAAAAGCTTACGTGAGGTGTTTCGCGGTTCGGGAGGAATACCTACAGGAACAGGAGACTGTTGTGCTCCAAAACTTCTTCATCATGCCGCAGTTATCGGGGCGCACCCCCTGGGTATTGCAGAGTTTTATCTTGGTCGAGAGACTCCTTCATCAAATAAAAAAGAAGGCCGGTTTTATCCGGCCTGTAAAGAGAGATGTCAACCCATCCTCGGGTTTCTTTTATGTGGGATTGAATAATCTTACGAGCCACAATCTACGTTTATTTGTGGTATGGCTTAATAATACCCCATGTTTCCACAATCTAAATAGTCTTCAATCAGTATGTCCATAATTTCCGCATACCGTTTGTAGTACCCGGCACGATTGGTAACACGATAATCACCATCGCCGTTTCCACACTCAAGGCCACCGTTTATAATATTTGCGGTCATACCGAATTTTGATTCATGGCGTCTGGCCGCAATATCCTCTTCAGTTGGCTCCCACAGTCCTGTCATAACGGCGTGACAAGACGGTTTGGGTGCTTGTGGATACATCCAAAACCAGATGGCTGTCTTGAATGCCAAGGTTGCATCGGGCTGCCCGTCTCCCGTATGATCATTCTCAATCACCCAGTGGGGATTATCTAAGAGTATCTGTTTATCTCCGTAGAGAAACTCCGAGACCTGGCCATAATTATAGTTCCAACTGATCTGTATTGGCCCACGGCCATGGTATGATTTTCCCGCAGATGGGGGGTACACGGCATGGCCTTCATCTCGGTAATCAAGATCGGTGCTTCCCTTTTGCCACCGTGCTTCCTCTATCCAGTAGAGTCCCCATGTTTTGGGGTAGAAGTCGGAGCCTTGTCCGGTGGTCTCGTGAGATATATTGGCGAGAAAGGCAGCGAGTTCTCTTTGGCGTGTTTCAAAATCACCGACGTTGCAAAAGTCTGCATAACTGAATGAGCTGGAGAGTATTTCCTCTTTTGAAATATTCCACTCAGCGTTGTAATCAGGGTGGGTTATCATTTCACGGGATTCACCGGTGGCTTCGTTAAACCACTTAATTTTTTGTGCATAGTTTACCCCTTCGCGTAACCATACTTCAATGCGGATATCCGCAAGTTCCCGGACTGCATTGAGCAGGGATTCATAGGTGTAAAAGTCAAAATCTCCATCGCTTTCAATTTTTGCAGCGTCATCTCCATCCCAGGGAGAGTTGCCACGACCGAAGCCATAACGGTTGGGGAAGAGTTCCTCATAGGTTTCTTCGTCGAGAAGCTCTTGGAATCGTTCTACCACGCCAGTATTTTCAAGGGAAATAGAAATTGTATCGTCACTGATGACGAGATCCCCGTCGGTGCCTACAATGCCATCTTCATCAAGGGTGAGAAGTATTCCCTCAAGGGGCACATAGTCTGTATCCTGGGGGGCTACGGAAATACTATACACGGCATGTTCTGCATTACAGATGCGAGCTGATCGTGTGGGAGCATTTGGTGGTCTTTGTGAGGAGCGTCCATCGGCAAAGACGGGGCCGCCGCTTTGATGTATCAATCGAATGGTTTTCTGCTCATTTTGCCCGGTGAGACGAAGAAAGTATATTCCGTGACTGAGGGAAGAAAGGGGAAGCTCTGTCACGCCGTTTCTGTCAAGAGCAGTTTCGGCCATACGTCTTCCCTGAAGTGAATAGAGAGCTGCTGATCCCCGAGCAAAGCTGTTTCCGGCAATCAACCGTGCTTCTCTTGCACTGTTTTCCAGATAGGGGGCATCTGCACTCCTTTCAGATTCTGTTACCAGGGAAACTTTGTCAGAGATGCGAATAGGCAGTGAAGCTGTCACTGCTTCTGTACCGTCTGTGTCGACTTCAATCACTTGATCACAATGTCCTTCAATAAGAGCTTCTGCCGCAAGGGTTATGGTTGCTGCAGTGTTCACATCAAAGTGAACCTCTTGAAAGAGTGTATCCTGCACTGCAGAGACACTACAAAAAAGAAAATGAAGGAGGAGGAGCACCAGAAATTTCATAGAAAATCCTTTCCAACCGTTTTACGTGTAATATACTACGATAGGGTTTCTTTTGCAGGAATATTCCGGGAACACTATTATTTTCTGCAAATATCTCTTTTCCGTTGAAGATTCTTCTTTTTCGTTATATATTAAAGGATAAACTCCATATGGGGGTGTACAGGTTTTCGACGGCTTGTAGGATCTTTGAACAGCATGTCGAGGATAATGGTTGGCCTCGTTAATCATCCATTAAACAATAACTGCTGAAGATTACAACTACGCAGTAGCAGCGTAACAACGCTGCGACTCCTTTGAGCCATTGTCGTTCGTGGCTTTGGGGAGTATAAAACAGAACGATCGACAGTGAGAGGGCATTGGCTCGCTGTTTAAATTAAGATGCTGGTTGCTGTGTATGCCTGTCTTTCGGCTGACACTGCAACGAGATACAATAGAAAGACTAAGCATGTAGCGGTTCAATCTGAATACTTGTCGGACAGGGGTTCGATTCCCCTCACCTCCACCATGGCATAGAATCAATACCAAAGTAGTACCTCTTGTGCTACCCCATTAAAAAGCTGATACAGACCGATTGGTCCGTATAAGCTTTTCTATTTTGATGGCCTTACTTTTCCTCCTGGTGCCCAAAAAAGACGAGAGAGTCTATTTGGATATCACTACTGTAGCGGGTGTTTCCTGTTTGAATGGCAATGGATTCTATCTCTGTGCCATTGAACGGTTTTGATTGCCCAAAGCCCTGCTGAGAGAGCCGCTCAAACGTAATACGCAGAGCCTCATCATTTTTGGGAGTCACAAAGGTGCCGTGGTAGTCATGGTCTGTAACAGTGGGGGTAACGGCGTTGATTCGCAGGGATGGGCCATCACTGAAGCTGCCATAGATATAGAACCCTGCAAATTCGTCTTGGTGGCGGTACTGTGGAGGAAGGGTAATGCTCATACCGGCATAGGGATACTCATCTCCCTTCTTGGGAGCAAGGCGAAATGTACCCGCAGCTTGGTTAATCCATGTGGCGACACTGTAATCATCAGCATAGGGATACCATTGTGAGGTGTTGAGTGGGGCCTTCCATCGTTGCTCTTTTCCTGACACCTGCTGTTGTGGCTCTTTGAGAGAGGAATCAGCCGGAGCAGGTTCACTGGTGCTTGCTGCAGCCGCCAAAAGCCAAATTGCATAGGCTTGACTCATGGTCACGGTTTCGCTGGTGACGAAATTGCGTTCCCAGTCATGAAATACTACTTCATCCGTTTGAAATGAGTCGAGGTGGCTTGCGGGTGGGGTGCCAAAATACTCTTCCATGGCAGAGTGGGTTTCTCTATTAACCGGTCCGAGGGCAACAGCGCCATGGGGAAAGTCACCGGTTAGTTCATATATCTGGTTATATACGTTTTGGAAGGTTGAGGAAAGACGGGTGGTGGCAAGAAAGGATATTCCCCAGTTATTCCGGCCAAAGAGAAGATCTACCATATGTTCATGAAGGCGGATGAGTTCGGGGGAGGGTGATTCACGATGCCATACTTTTGCGGCAGCTCCCACGGCATTCCAGCAGAGCAGGGATGACCATGTGTAGTCTGCAGGAATTCCCCAAAGGGGATCCATATTGCTTGTAAAGTGGTCCATATCAGCTTGGGCTGCTTTGGCTGAACGGGTGTCATACGGGGCCAAGGCTGCGTTTACGGAAAAGTTGTAAACTCCCCAGCTCAACCATTCTCCTGGTCCAATCTCGTAGGAAAGAGCTATCGTGCGGTATGTGGTGTCCTTCGTGGCACGATAGAGCTCTACTGCAGCAAGGGCCATATTGTCTTCGAGGCTATTATCCCGATAGTAATCATTGGTGACATCCCGCTCGAAGACCGTTTCGTCCAAGGCATCCTCAGCACGGGCACGGTGAAAAATAGCCTTTGCTTGTTGTAGATAGCGTTGGGCCTCTTCCTCTTTTCCCACATCTCTAAAAATGCGAGCGCCCTTGGCAAGGGTTGCAGCGGTAATTCCCATGTGTACAGGGCTTAGGGCTGTAAAGGCTGGACGATTCCCATCTAAGGCGTCATGCTCAGGAAGACGCACCCCTTGGCGATGATCTTCCGCATCACCCACTTGCACTACAAATATATCTTCTTCGGGATAGGTTTTCATGAGGTATTCCAGACCAAATCGGGCCTCTGCAAGAATGTCAGGAAGTGAAGATTCAGACAGAACGTTCGTAAAGGCTTTGGGGTTTGTTTCCCATGCTTTCAGAAGGTAGTAGGCGGTAGTTGCGTTGGTGAGGGTAAATTTAATATAATCGCCTGCATCATACCACCCTCCGCGCATGTCAAAGGTATGGGTGGGTGAGGCTGGTTTCCACACTCCCTTTGAGGCGGGGCCATCTACAATGTGCTTACGAGCAACAGAGTCTCCAAGATGAGTACCTTGACGTGCTCCTGGTCGATCTTGTGGCCAGCCGCTGCGTGCTGTGCGAAGATGGCGCAGAGCATCTGTAATAAAAACGCTGTATGGGTGCTCCGTGATGCGTAGTTGTACGGAGGCATCTTCCATGATAAAAAGATATTCTCCTGTCTCCGCAAGGGGCGAGATTTCAATTGTATGATTGAAGGGATGACTGGTGTGTTTTCCTGTTCCCACCAAGGATTGTGGGGTTGTTCCTGAACGAAGGGTGTCATTTCCCTGGATAATATGCCATGGGGTGTCGATCATATCCGTATCAGATAGTACGACAAGGGAGATAGATCTGTCAGGACGATATCCAGCTTGATTGTAACGGATATGTATGCCAGATACGTGGGTACAAAGAAGAAACAGGACAAAGAAAAGGCTTCTTTGTGGATACAACAGAGACATGGTCAAAACTCCTTCAATAATAATGTATGGCAGAAATATAGTATCCAATACAAGGGTATGACGTGGAGAAGAGGCTTTTGTAGAGCATTGTCTGAAAAATGCAAAAAAACAGGAAGATATTTAACAGTATGTGAAGAATGAGTGACAAAATAAAAAAAAGTGCGAAACTCCGCACTTTATAAGTAGTGGCGGAGGGCGAGAGACTCGAACTCTCAAGCCTGACGGCGGCGGTTTTCAAGACCGCTGGATTACCAATTATCCTAGCCCTCCGAACTGTGCCTGTAATATATATGACGAAAAAAGAAGAGGGCAACTTTTTTAAATTTCTTTCTGTAAAACCGTGTAGATATGGTCGTAGGATTCAAAGGGATAGTAGGATAACCCTGCGGCAGAAAGGCGGCGTGCCAAACTGCTTCGGGCAAAACGAATATCTGCGCAAGATGCGGCGCGAAAGTCTGATGAGCCGTCCCCCGCATAGATACAAAGAGCATCTGTGGGAATTTGGTCCCGCAAAACAGCCTCTTTAGAAATTCCATAATACGAGCAACGATACTCCCTTTTTGTCGGAGGATCAAGGTAAAGATTTCCTTTGTGAAACCTTCCGGGGTTTGCAAAGATGGGGAGGTGTCCAAGATTGTGCCTTTCAAGAATTGGGCGAATGTATGAACAGCTTCCTGCACTGATAACTGAAAATGTACCACCCTTTTTTTCCACAAGGGATACCACATCCTGCACGGCGTGATACAAAGGAAACTGTGCGATATAACGGTCATAGGTGTGTGCGGATATATTGATTGCACTAAAAAGTTTTTGCATAAACCCGAAGCTGGTAAGTTGATTTTGCTGAACTTGTTCTAAGAGAAGCTCATAATGCGGTTTATGAGCGCCGTCAATAAAATATTCATAAAACTCTTTCGAGCTCATGGTACCGTCGAAATCGGAAAAGAAAAAATCTGTTTCATGGAGTATCCCTTCTTTCTATCTCTACGCTTTGCCGCCCTGTTGCACGGCGGCATAAAATATATTTTGTTACGGTGTGATATCTTAATTGGGGGAGATATGGCTGCAATACAGGGCCTGGAAAACAGCGATTTTCGAATTCAAAAACTGGGGGAGTGTTCCATTGATACTCCCTTATCATATTCAGAGCGCAACGATGATAAGGTTGCTAATTTTACGAAGAGTGGTACACGGGTTGTCTTGAATGGCAGGCTCTATTCTCATGAAACGGAGAGCTTTAAACCCCTTTTGCTTGAAGCAGCAGGACCACGTAATAAGATCTATTTTGACCCAAGTAAGGTGAAAGCCGGCATTGTGACTTGCGGTGGATTATGTCCGGGGTTGAATAATGTTATTAAAGGGCTAGTGCATTCCCTGAGCCGCTATGGAGTACAGAATATTATCGGGTTTCAACACGGCTTTATGGGTATGCTCCCTGATTTCTCTATTCCTTTTATGGAATTGAATCGCTCAGCTGTTTCCGGTATACATCGGGAAGGGGGTACTATTTTGGGTACCTCTCGCGGGTTTGGAGAACGTACGGAAGATATTGTTGATACCCTGGAAAAAATGAATATCAATATGTTTTTTACCATTGGCGGTGATGGTACGCAGAAGGGCGCTCTTCGTATCAGTGAAGAATGCCAGCGTCGTGGGTTGAAAATTGCTGTGGTGGGTATCCCCAAAACAATTGATAATGATCTGAGTTTTGTGCGGAAGTCCTTTGGTTTTGAAACGGCCGTTGATAAGGCGGTAGAATCGGTGTATTCTGCTTCAGTGGAAGCAAAAAGTGTTGTAAATGGTATTGGCCTTGTAAAACTGATGGGGCGTGAGTCCGGTTTTATTGCAGCTCATACAGCACTGGCGTCAAGTGAGGCGGATATTGTCCTTGTGCCGGAAGTACCCTTTTCTCTTGAGGGAAAACGGGGGCTTTTTGCTACTATTGACGCATGTCTTGCAGAGCTGGGCCGTGCGGTTATTGTTGTTGCCGAAGGTGCGGGACAAGATCTTTTGCGTCATTTTGAAGAACGGTATCGTGAGGTTGACGCGTCGGGGAATAAAAAAATTGGCGATGTTGGAATTTATCTGCGTGATCAGATTATCGATCACTTTCGCAGCCTTAATCGCCCCATGACCATGAAATATATTGATCCTTCCTATATTATTCGTAGCCAAGCGGCTAATCCAAACGATTCACTTTATTGCTCACGCCTTGCCAGTAATGCTGTTCACGCCGCCATGAGCGGAAAAACTTCCATGCTTACGGGACTGGTGCACAACTACTATGTGAATATTCCCATTGAAATGGCCGTGGCAAAACGAAACTCTATTAATCCGGACTCTTCCCTCTGGCGCGGTGTTCTTGAAAGTACCGGACAGCCACCGAGGATGGTATAACAACAAAAGGAATGTGCATGACAACGGGATCTCAACAATTTATTGAAGCACTGAAAAAAGAAATTTTGATACTTGATGGTGCCATGGGCACCATGATTCAAACCTACGACCTCACAGAAGAAGACTTTCGTCTTCCTGAATTGCAGGATCATCCGGTTCTCTTAAAAGGGAATAACGATCTGCTCTGTCTCAGCCGTCCTGATATTGTCCGCTCGATTAGCAGGCAGTTTTTGGAAGCAGGAGCGGAGATTATTGAAACAAATAGTTTTAATTCAAACCATGTGTCCCAAGCAGATTATCAACTCACCGACTGGGTAGGGCGCTTGAATTATGCCGCTGCATCCCTTGCCCGTGAAGAGGTGGATCGCTATATGGAAGAGACCGGGAAAACCTGTTTTGTGGCGGGGGTTCTCGGGCCCACGGGACGAACTGCTTCCATGTCACCCGATGTGGAAGATCCGGCAGCACGAAATATTACCTTTGATGCCTTGGTGGAAACCTATCTCATGGCGGCCAAAGAGCTTGCTGCAGGAGGGGTTGATCTCTTTCTTATTGAGACTGTCTTTGACACCCTTAATGCAAAGGCGGCGGTATACGCCCTTGGAGAATTAGAGAAAGAGAGTGGGCAGGAGTATCCCTATATGGTTTCGGGAACTATCACCGATGCGAGCGGTCGTATGTTGACAGGACAGACCCCCGAGGCGTTTTATACGTCTCTTTCCCATAGGTCGATGACCAGTGTTGGCTTAAATTGCGCCCTTGGTGCTGATGATCTCATTCCCCATCTGGAAAGTCTTTCCAGTGTGGCATCATGCTATATCTCTACCCACCCGAATGCAGGGCTTCCCGATGAGCTGGGAAACTATAATCATTCGCCGGAACATATGGCTGGCATTCTTGAAAAAATTGCTCGAAGAGGACTTCTCAATATTGTTGGTGGGTGTTGTGGGACAACGCCGGAGCATATCCGTGCCATTGCGGAAGCGGTAAAACCTCATGCCCCTCGCTCTCTGCCGAAGACGCAGACAAAAGCCATGGCACTCAGCGGTTTGGAACGGATGGTGGTTGATTCCTCCTCTCTTTTTGTCAATGTGGGGGAGCGGACAAATGTTGCCGGTTCACGTCGCTTTGCCCGTCTCATTCGCGAGGAGAAGTATGAAGAAGCTCTTGCCGTAGCCCATGATCAGGTTGAAAATGGTGCGCAGATCATCGATATTAATCTTGATGATGCCATGCTCGATGCACAGAAAGAGATGCGGCACGTACTCAACTACTTTTTATCAGACCCTGCAGTTGCCCGTGTACCCTTTATGATAGATTCATCTAAGTGGGAGGTTGTGGAAACTGGCTTGAAATCATTGCAGGGAAAAGGGATTGTTAATTCCATATCTCTCAAAGAAGGGGAAGAGGAGTTTCTCCAGCGGGCACGCAGTTGCATGCGATATGGAGCTGCCGTGGTTGTTATGGCCTTTGATGAAACGGGGCAGGCCGAAACCAAAGAGCGTAAGATTGAAATTTGTTCCCGTGCGTATGATCTTCTAAAAAATAGTGGCTTTCCTACTGAGGATATTATCTTTGACCCCAATATCTTTGCGGTAGGAACGGGTATGGAGGAGCATCGACGGTACGCCATCGATTTCATTGAGGCAACACGGGAGATCCGTCGTCGTATGCCGGAAACTCATGTGAGTGGTGGGGTAAGTAATATCTCCTTTAGTTTCAGAGGGATGAATCCGGTACGTGAAGCGATGCATTCATCTTTTCTGTACCATGCTATCCAGGCGGGAATGGATATGGGAATCGTGAATCCTGCCATGTTACAGGTCTATTCCGACATAGATCCTACTTTGAAAGAGTTGGTGGAGAATCTCCTTTTTGACCGTACGGATACAGCGACGGAGGATCTTCTGACCTATGCTCAAAATCTGAGTGACGATACAGGTAGTACCGGAACTACCGCAGTTGATGCGTGGCGTGAAGAGGGGATTGCAGAACGACTGAAACATGCCTTGGTAAAGGGAATTACTACCTATCTTACAGATGACCTCTCGGAAGCGCGAAAGCAATATGCAAGCTCTGTGGAAATTATTGAAGGTCCGCTCATGGCTGGTATGGATCATGTGGGAGAACTATTTGGTGCTGGGCAGATGTTTCTTCCGCAGGTTGTAAAGAGCGCCCGTGTCATGAAAAAGGCCGTGGCCTTTCTTCAGCCCTATTTGGAGGAAGAAAAGGTGGCGGGAAGTAGCAGCAGTGCGGGTAAAATTCTCATGGCGACGGTGAAAGGAGATGTGCACGATATTGGGAAAAATATTGTAATCATCGTCTTGCAGTGTAATAATTATGACGTGATTGATATGGGCGTTATGGTTCCCAATGAAGATATTCTTGCTCGTGCTACGGCTGAAAAGGTGGATGCCATTGGAGTTAGCGGTCTTATCACCCCTTCTTTGGATGAAATGGTACATCTTGCGCAGGAGATGGAATCTCGGGAGATGACAATTCCCCTCTTTCTTGGAGGAGCAACCACCTCCGATATTCATACTGCTGTAAAAATTGATCCGGCCTACTCAGGACCTGTGGCACGTATGCGTGATGCATCTCAAACTCCTGGTGCATTGTCTAAATTTCTGGGGGGAGAAGCTGCGGCCCAAAAAAAAGTATTTAAGGAAAAATATGCCACCCTCCGGGAAAATCGAAAAAAGGCCGGCCCGGCACAATCTGTATCCCTGGAACAGGCACGGAAGAATGCCTTTGTTCCTGATTTTTCCACGTATACGCCGACACGGCCACAATTTCTGAAGGATACACAGTTTATTAATATACCCGTAACAGAGGTTGCACCTTATATCGACTGGCGGTTTTTCCTGAATGCCTGGGATTTTAAGGGCTCCCTGGAGAGTATTATGAGTGATCCTTTAAAAAGCGGTGAAGCCAAAAAATTGCTTCGCGAGGCTCAGGCTTTTTTACGGGTTATTGAAGGGGAAAATCTGTTGAAAATTAATGGAAGCCTTGCCTTTTATCCTGCTGCTTCAAAGGGTGATGACATCTATCTGTATACTGGAGAGGATCGTCGTGAGGTTCTTGATATTGTGCCAACGCTTCGGCAGCAAATGGAGAAAAAAGATCGACCGCATCTTGCCTTGGCAGACTTTATTGCTCCTGCCGACAGTGGAGTTGCTGATTACCTTGGTTTTTTTACGGTGACTGCCGGCCTAGGACAGGATAAGGCTGAAGCCTTATATCGACATGATAATAATGACTTTCATGCTATTTTGCTTTCTATTCTTGCAGATCGGCTTGCCGAAGCCTATGCGGAGTATCTGCATGAACAGGTACGAAAAGAGCTGTGGGGGTTTTCTCCCCATGAGTCCCTCTCTTTGGAAGAGCTATTACGTGTTGACTATCAATCCATTCGCCCGGCACCGGGCTATCCGGCGTGTCCGGAACATAGTCAGAAAGAACAGATCCTCTCCCTTACCCGTGCTGATACTATTGGGGTGCACCTCACAGAGAGTTACATGATGCTTCCTTCTGCATCAGTGTGCGGTTATTTTTTTGCCCACCCTGATGCGCGGTATTTCTCGGTGGGAACAATCTCAGAGGAGCAGCTAAATGATTTTTCTCAACGCAGTGGTCTCTCAGTGTCGTATTTGCGATCGGAGCTGGCAAAAAATGTCTAAGAACGTGTCATGCATCGATGTTCACGGGCATGTCTTCCCCGATTTTCTCGCAGAAAAAGCGGTACAGCACGTGCATGACATGTCTGAAGGAATGCCCCCACCAGCTTTGAGAGGAACACGGGATGCGCTTCTTGAAAGCATGCACAGAGGGGGAATAGATCATGTGGTTACCCTGCCTGTGGCAACAAAAATATCTCAGGTTTCTTCTATTAATGCTTCTTTGCCAGAGGCGACCGAAGAGATAACTCCCTTTGGTGCAATTCACCCGGAAAGCCCTGACTATAGGCGTGAAATTTCTCAATTAGAGAAGCGGGGCATACGAGGAGTAAAGATTCATCCCGAGTTTCAAAATTTCTACATTGATGCACCGTCTCTCGATGAGTTTTTTTCATATTTGGCAAAGAGTTCTCTCATTGTGCTTACCCATGCCGGGCATGATCCTGGTCCTTTCTCCGGTGAGCACGCAACTCCCGAGCGTATTAAAGCCCGTCTTACACGAACACCGGGGCTAACCCTTATCGCGGCTCATATGGGCGGTTTTCTTCAGTGGGATCGGGTCGAAGAGTATTTGGTGGGAGAGGATCTTTATCTGGATACCGCTGCCGTGGCAGGATATATGTCTCAGACACAGTTTGAGCGTATCTGTCGTACCCATGGAACAGAGCGGATTCTCTTTGGTTCGGATTCTCCGTGGTTTTCCCAATCGCGCGCTCGTGGCTTTGTTGAATCCTGTTCTTTTTCTCGGTGTGAACAGGAAGATATCTTCTTTCGTTCTGCCCAGAAGTTGTTATGGTAGAACAGACTGGTGGGTATGTCTTAGCCACAATTCCCTACGGTGAAACCAGCCTCATTGTGAAGCTCTTTACAAAGGAGTTTGGGCTGATATCGGTGCTGATCAAGGGGGGAGTTAGGAAAAAATATATTCCTGAAAGTGGTGCTCGTATTTCCCTAGAGATTCGCCGACGAAATTCTTCTGGTCTTTTTCTATCCTACTCCTGCGAAGAAAAGGGAATCTATCAGTTCCATCACTCACTGCTCAAAACGGCTCTTCGCGATACGGCCTTTGAAATGATACTCTCTTATTTCCATGAAGAGGAACCTCACAAAGAGGTGTATCTCCTCGTGGAACGATATCTTTCGTATCTGGAAGAGACGCCAGACTCATTCTCACTCTATGGACTATGGCTGTTTATACTCCGTCTTTCTCAATCCCTGGGGTTTGCCTATAGCCTTTGGCGGTGCGCCCTCTGCAATTCACCCTTGGAAGAGGCACGGCTTACTCCTGTACAGGGAGGATTTATCTGTCGTCGGTGTAACAGGGGAGCACAAGGCCTTTTTCCCCATGAGCTCATGGGGCTTTTGCGTCAAGGGCGCCCTGGTCCAGAGGAGGTGGTTGTGTCTATGACAGCGGCTCAGAAACGATATGTTACGGAAGAACTCATGGGGTTTCTCGCAACGCATAGTCAATATGGAGGGCGTAATCGGGCCGCAACGTTTCTCTTTGATGTTCTTGCCCGCGCATAGGCACAAGGGCGGTTTGCGAACATTCTCTCAGTGGTCTATCTACTTGCTATGAAGTGTGAAGGACTGTTGCTGTTGTTCCATACGAATAGTTTGTGCCGTATCGGAATAGGTGATTGTGTCTCGTATTCCGCCAACAATAACGCGACGCTCATGGGTAATTCGACCCCCATGGGAGCATCGCATGCTTATTCCACGAAGTAAACCGCCATTTAATGAATATCCATGGGATAGTATCTTCATGATTTTTCTCCCGTCTAAGAACTCTTCTCTATATCGGTAGTGCGAGGGATCTTCAATAGTTTTATTTTAAGAAAAGAAAGAAAATAAAGGTTGTGAAAACCTTCATAGTGGTGCGGTTGAAAGGACTTGAACCTTCACGGCCATATGGCCATATGAACCTGAATCATACGCGTCTACCAATTCCGCCACAACCGCTTATGGTATGAACGACGATAATATATATAGTGTCTCCCCGTGGACACAATTATATTGAAAATATCCATGGTGGCCAAACAGAAGCTATTTTATGATCCTCTCTGTATCGAAAGGTGGTTTCATGGGGTGTTTCCTCTCAATTGTGTATGATGCTCCTTCCTGGGCTCTTGTTGAAAAACCTTCGGGAATGCTTTCAGTGCCGGGACGCGGACCGGAAAAAAAAGATAGTGTTGCCTATCGGTTTCGACACTGTTATCCCGATTCCATAGTACAGCCTGCCGTGCATCGCCTTGACATGGCGACATCGGGATTACTTCTCTTGGCAAAAACGAAAGAGAGTCATAGAAATCTTTCTATTCAGTTTCAAAACAGGGATGTAAAGAAAGAATATGAGGCGTTACTTGATGGTGTTCCTTCCACCCGTTCCGGACGTATTGAACTGCCCTTCCGCCTTGATCCGGAGAATCGTCCTCGTCAGGTCTATGACCCGGTTTATGGTAAATGGGGCGTAACAAGATGGTATCTTCGGGGCGTTGAGTCGGGGCGTGCACGGGTCTGTTTTATTCCTGAAACAGGACGAACACACCAGCTTCGTCTCCATGCTGCCCATGAGCACGGCCTTGGCATCCCTATTGTGGGAGATTTTTTGTATGGTCGGGGGGTCAACACCCATAGCTTGTTGCTCCATGCAACAAAGCTTGCATTTACAGACCCGGATAGCGGTGTGTGGCGTTCCTTTTCATCACCAGTTCCATTTTAAGGTTTGTCTACTCAGAATGCGGCTGTGTCAACGATGGGGGCTTGTGTGTTCCTCTGTATTGAAGGTGTTTCCCTATACGGGGGGCATGTCTTAATTTCAAAAAAAGAGTGTTTTTTCTCTGAGTGATATATATTTGCGCTTTGGGTGTCAGGGAATCAGGTGAAAATCCTGAGCAGTCACCGCTACTGTCAGGTGCAAAAACAGGTCAACTTCAGTACAGCCACCCTCCGGGGGAAGGCAGAAGTATGATGCACCAAGCCAGGAGACCTGCCCAATATAATCTTGCTTCCCGTGCGGTGAACTGGGGATAGTTGGAAAGGTATAATGAAACAAATTGTGTATCTGCTGCTCTCTCTCTGCATATTGTGGAGGGGAGAAACGATCTATGCAGCTTCTTCAGAGCTGAAGGCCATACCCTCAGAGCTTGATTCTCTCGAGGTTCGTGCATACCGACACCCCTTTTCTTCTCGTGAGTATCCGGGGGGGAGGTCCGTATCCTTTTCTCAAGGAAGCCGTGAACAGTCTCTTTCCCGTGTTCTTGCGAAGCAACCGGGGGTGGAAAGCAAGCTCTATGGCGGAAAGGGAAGTTTCGAAACCCTTTCTCTTCGGGGTATGCCGGGTAAGCAGGTGGGGATCTACCTTGATGGCCTTCCTCTTAATAACCACGGTACGGGGTATTTCGATTTATCCCAGCTGGGGGGATTCCCCCTTGCCGGTGCAGACATTCAAACAGGAGCTGTCCCCTCCTATTTGCAATCCCATTCTTTGGGGGGCAGCATCAACTTTATTCGCGATACAACACCGTCCCAGAACGGGGAGATCTTGTTTCGCTTGGGGAGCTTTGGAGAAAAGGGAGCCGCAGGACGGTTCTACAGCGGAGATGATTCTTCCTATCTCTCTGCTCGACTTTCCTTTGAAATGGCTCGTAATGATTTTCCCTATCTTGATCGTGGTTCTACTCCCTACGATACGACAAATCATCGTGTGGAGAATCTTGAAAATAGCGCCTATGCAGCGGTTTCTGCAAAGATCCATGGAGGTGGAATTCTTCGGGAGGGGCGATGGAATAGTGCAGGGTTCTTTCAAAAACGGTATCGGGAAATTCCCGGAGAAGAAGGGCGAATTAATCGTTTTGCCTTCTTTGAAGAGGAACTTTTCTCTCTTTCCGGCTCTGTGAGTACTCCCCGTAAGAGTGTTCATCGAGGGCGTATCCGTTTTGAGCGAGCTTCGTATTTTTGGACCGGCGCAGACTACTTTGGCCATTCCATGGATAATTTGGCAGATCATGAGCAAGCAGAGGTCCTTTCGGAAACCCTCGACATGTCCTATGGTGGAAACAGAGAGTGGATACTAACCCCCGCTTTGACAGGGCAGCTTTCATGGCGTTCCACCTTCGCCTGGTTGGTTCCATCGGGAGATATTGAAGGTGTCTCCATGGGGCAGTGGGAAAGTGGACTTGCCTCGGCTGGTCTTGGTGGTGATCTTGTGTTGGAACACGGGCAAACCCGTTTTAGTCTGGGTACGTTTCTTGATGGGGGAGTGACCGGTACATCGGGAGGGAAAAATACCTATACTGGCCATGTTGTGGATGAAGGGTGGGATCCTTTTCATACCACATCAATCCAAGCGGGAGCGGCATGGTTTTCCCGGGATGCGTGTTCATTCTATTTGAGTCTTGGGGCATCACAGAAACAACCAACTCTTACGGAGTTGTATGGATACGCTGCAGGTATCTTTCCCAACCTTTCTCTCAAGGATGAGCGAGGCTATAGTGGCGAAGTTGGGGCGATCTTTTCCGGGCTCACCGGTGGTGCAAAGACAACTCTGTTTTACAGTCAAAGGGAGAATCTCATCGCACCTGTCATCAGCCCACGAAGTGGGTTGGGACAGTATCAAAATATGGGACGGGCAGAATCTTATGGCCTTGAGCAGAGCGTGTATTATACCCTGGGAAATAGATTCTCCGGTACCACGGCTATGACACTTCAGGAGAGTCGTGATCGAGCAGGTATATACCGAAACCGCCGCCTTCCAGATCAACCCCGGTTTTCCCTTGCAAAGACAGGTGAAATAGCATTGCCGGGAAACCTTACCTTATCGCCTGTTGCACAATATCGCAGTCGTATCTATCGTGATCGAGCAAATATACGTGTTTATCCATCGGAGGGGGCTGGCTTTTGGAATATCGACTGTTCCCTTTTGTGGCAGGGGGACTCTTGGTCTGTGGATGCCACGGTGTTTGATATTACATCACAACGAGATAGTGCCACCGAGGAAAGCGGATATTACACCCTGCTTTATCCGGGACGGCGTTTTGTTCTACAGGTACATCGAATGTTTTAATTATACCAAGGAGTTTTTATGAGATCGTATGTGCAAACAGTAGTAGTGGTCCTACTTTTTCTTCTTTATACGGGCTGTCTTTTTTCTTCAGATGATTCTTCAGACAGTGCTGATGAGCAAGTGTACACCGGCACGATTGATCTTACTTCCTATGCCCAGGAAGATAATAAGACACCCCATGCAAGTGTTCTTGCCACAGCGAAAGAGTTCTTATATGTTGGTATGCAGCGGCTTGATGGATGGGACGTGGTCGCCCCCTCTCTCTTTCTTATTATAGATCGGCTTTCAGGAGAGGTTGTTGAGGAGATCGATCTTACCTATGGCAATGTGTCATCCATGGAAGTGGTCGGCACCACTGCATATGTAGTAAACCCCGGAAGCTTTATGATGGATGGAGACGGAGGTGTGGAGCGTATTTGTTTGAGAGAATCTACCGTCCATACCGTTTTTGATAGTGATGATTTCGACCCGGTAGAAGCTGTACATGTGGGGGGCGATTCTCTCTTGGTTGCCACGCAAAATACCGATTGGCAAGACCCCGCCTATTCACTTTATCTGATTGATGGCAGTGCTGAGAATACCGTTCTTGATACACTGCTTTATCAAGAGGCTGGAACTATTGATGCCCTCGCATATCTTTCTGGGAAAGACGTCTTCTACGTAAGTGCAGCAAATGCTCTTATGCGATACACCTCTTTTCCTGAAATGAATGGTGAGAGCATTGAGACAACCCTACCCGTACGGAGTATGGTAGCCTACGAAGACAAGTTGCTTGTTATTGAAAGTGATTATGAAAGTGGTTTATACGGATTTGTAGAAGGTTCCTCGTACACCAAAATGCTTGAGATTTATCAAGATGCGCGTGCTGTCGTGTGTGATGGTACGGCATATATACTAGAGCAGCTGGGACGAGATAATATTATCCGCCTTACGGAAGATTTCTCCATAGACTATCAGCGAAATATGGGGAGTGATCTCAATATATATGATGTGGCAATTTCTTCGGGAGGCACTGGGTACTTTCTCTCGTACCAGAAGGGGCGTATTGTTCCCTTTCATGCTGAGAGCGGTGAACCTCTCTAAATTTCTGCCATGGCTGTGGCCTTGATATATTTTATAAAGCACGCCGGTATCATCTCTGATGCTTGCGTGCGTTCTTTTCTCTGGAGGATATAATGCAGTGTCATATAAATGGAACGTCCGTAGAGGTAGAGCCGGGCACAACCCTTCTTTCAATACTTACAGCGCGAGAATTACTCCCCGAATCTGTTGTTATTGAACGGAATGGAACTATTGTGGGTCGTGATCGCTTTGATGAGGTTGTTGTGGTTGATAAGGATACCATCGAGATACTCAGCTTTGTGGGAGGAGGGTGATCATGAAGGATACCTTGATTCTTGGAGGTGTAGAAATTGAAACCCGTCTTTTTACTGGGTCGGGAAAGTATCACGATGAGGCGATTATTCCGGAGGTGCTTGCAGCGGCCGGATGTGATGTGGTAACGGTGGCACTTCGTCGGGTTGATCTAAAAAAGAAAGAGACCTCTTTTATTTCTCATATCCCGCAGAATAAACAGCTCATGCCCAATACTTCCGGGGCACGAACCGCAGAAGAAGCTGTTCGTATTGCCCGTCTTGCCCAAGCCATGGGGTATGGAAACTGGATTAAAATAGAGGTAATCCGTGATTCCAAATATCTTCTTCCGGATAATCTTGAAACCCTCCGGGCAACAGAGCTATTGGTAGAAGAGGGCTTTGCGGTATTTCCGTATATGAGTCCAGATTTGGCCATGGGACGACGTATGGTTGATGCAGGAGCAACGGCGGTGATGCCGCTTGGGGCGCCCATTGGCTCAAATGGCGGGCTTCGTACAGAAGAATTAATTCGTATTATGATTGAGCTTCTGGATATTCCTATTATCGTTGATGCAGGAATTGGGAGACCCTCCCATGCAGCGGCCGCCATGGAAATGGGTGCTGCTGCGGTGTTACTCAACACAGCCATAGCAGCAAGCCCAGACCCCGTTGCGATGGCACGTGCCTTTGCCGATGCAGTATCTGCGGGAAGACGAGCCTATGTTGCCGGGCTTGCACAAGAACATCATGAAGCCACAGCATCGTCTCCATTAACGGGATTTTTGCACTGATATGTCTTTACAATCCCTTCTTGCATCGTGGTATGAGCGCCCTTTTTCGGAGAAAAAAATCTCCTTTGATGCTGCTCTTGGAGCCCGTTCTTTTTCCATGGATGCGTTACAAACCCTGCTTTCAAGAGATGCGGCAACGCATCTGGAAGAGATGGCTCAAGAAGCCAAAAAACGTACGGAACAGCATTTTGGAAAAGCCGTAACTCTCTTTACTCCTCTCTATGTTTCTAACTACTGTACCAATGGATGCCGTTACTGTGCTTTCCAACGGGATAATCACATACGTCGGAGACAGCTTTCCCCTGAAGAGATAGAACGGGCAGGAGATGAGATTGCGGCCACTGGTATGCGACACCTTTTGGTTTTAACGGGAGAGGCTCCTCGCATAACAACCTTCGCATACTTGGAGAAGTGCCTTAGTATTCTTGCGCCACGTTTTTCAAGTCTATCCCTTGAGGTATATCCCATGAAGGAACATGAATATGCCCGCCTGGTTGAGCAGGTGCAGCTGGAGGGGGTGACGGTGTATCAAGAGACGTATAATAGATCCGTATATGCTGCCATGCATCCCTTTGGTGAAAAACGTGAGTATGACTGGCGTTTAGAAACGGTCGATCGTGCTGCCAGAGCGGGAGTTCGAAGTGTTACCGTGGGGTCTCTTCTCGGTCTTGATGAGCCTCGAACAGAGCTGGGGGCCTTGGCTCTCCATCTTGATTATATTACCAAAACCTACCCCGGTGTCGCCCCGGTGGTTTCTTTTCCGCGGTTGCGTCCCATTGCGGGAAGTTCATTTCCTGTACCGTATCCTGTTGATGATGCCTTCTTTGTGCAAATAGTACTTGCCTTTCGTATTCTCTTTCCCCATGTGGGCATTACCATGTCAACGCGGGAGGAGCGTCATATCCGAAATGGACTTGTTCCTCTGGGCGTTACAAAAATGTCCGCGGGGGTTTCTACGGCTGTTGAAGCAGGAGAAGAGACCACGGAAGGACAATTTGAAATAGCCGACGATCGTTCCTTGGATGCGGTCTGTGTATGGTTGCAAAAGGAAGGGTTTCAGCCTGTTTTACACGACTGGAATCGTTGTTTTACAACGGATAAATAACCGTATTACGTGAAAGGTTTCTTGTATGGATTGGAAAATTTTCATTAGTACCTTTGGCCTCATATTTCTTGCCGAACTGGGCGATAAGACTCAGTTTGCTATTATGGCAGCCACGGCAAGTCGCCGATCAATTCTCCCTGTGTTTTTAGGAGCCTCCCTTGCCTTGGTTCTTTCTACCTTAGTTGCCATTGCAGCAGGGACCCTTCTGCGACGCTTTGTTCCGGACAGCGCGCTTCAGATTGCAGCAGGAGTGCTTTTTCTTATCTTCGGGGCGGTGATCCTACTGGGGGCACTTCGCGGAGAGCCTGCTGAGGAGGAGGCATTTCAGGATACAGCTCCTGCTCTACAGGGTGGGGGAGTTGTTGAGCGCTCCGTACTCTATCTTGCTGAAAATCTCGAATCGGAAATTTTGGCATCCTATGAGGATGTTCGAGCACGCGTTGACTCGCCTGAAATCGAAGAGCTTCTTTCGCAACTTATCGAAGAAGAAACGTCCCATCTTTCAAATCTCTCAACCCTTTCCTTTGAGGGAACACAACATGTGAAAGATCTTGAGACGCACGAAGAGAAATGTATTCTTGAAGAGCAGAAGAAGGGCACGGAGGATGGTTCCATTGCAGAGATACTACAAGATATTTTACAGAAAGAGCATAACATATACATGGTGTATCGCAGTCTTTCCCGCAAGGTAAAGATTGAGTCCGTACGTCATGTTATGAAAGGCCTTGCGGAAGAAGAAAAACGTCATATTGTGGCTGTTGAAGATATGATTTCTCATTATAAAAATAAGGAACATCTATGAAAAAAATTGGTATTTCTCTCGTCTTTTGTATGAGCCTTGTGTGGGCAGAAAATATGCCCCAGGAAGCGTGGAAACTTTCGGCCACAGCGAATCTTACGGTTTCGCAATCGTATTATTCCGATAATTGGGATGGCTCGCAACGGGGTACTGTGGCATGGATGGCAGATTTTTTGGGTCGGGCGAAGAAACAAATATCCCCTGTGCTTCGTACGAGAAACACCTTGCGAATTGACTATGGGCAGACAAAGTCTCAAGATGAAGACGGGAATTGGGATGATTTTACCAAAACCACCGATCGCATTGAGTATGAAACGCTGCTTCTCTTTTCTCTTAATGAGTGGATTGAGCCCTTTATCTCAGCTAAGGTAAATTCTCAGTTTACCCATGAGGCAAAACGGGTTGACCATGATTCTTCCTTGGTGAACCCAAAGTATGATCTTCGATTCAATCCTATTACCATTACAGAAAGCTTTGGGGTATCCCGTGATTTTATTGCGGAGGAGAACAGTTCTCTCTCAGCTCGTTTGGGTGGAGCGTTTAAACAGACGATTCGACGCTGGGAGTTGCAGGAAGATGGGACCTACGATGATGAGTTTATTAATGATGCCGGTTTGGAGCTGGTAGGAGAATACGAAACAAATCTGCACGATGATTTTCTGGAATATCGAAGTACCCTCTCTCTTTTTACCGCCTTGGCAAGTTCTGAGGAGTATGACCATGACGACTGGAAGGTGCCCCAGGTGGAGTGGGATAATTCGGCCACGATCCATCTTACAGACTATATTATTTTTCGCGCTGGTTTAGAGTTACTCTATAATAAGCTTATTGATACTGATGTGCGGCTTCGGCAAAATATGTCTCTCGGTATACAGTTTCGCCATTCGAATTAGGTCTGTGTGGATCCATATCGTCTGAGGGAAGCAATTCGTGATATGGCCTTGGTCACGGGGTTTAGCGCCTGTGGCTTTGTTGCTCTTCGCCGTCTCTCAGAGCACGATTCCTCTCTCCAAAATTGGCTTTCTTCCGGGTATCATGGTTCCATGGGGTGGATGGAGAACCATTTTGAAAAACGTCTTGACCCGCGTCTTCTTGTACCGGGGGCTGAGACCGGAATTATACTTCTTCTCAACTATTTTCCCCAAAAGAAGTACGATGACACCGGGCACGTTCTATCAAAATATGCCTACGGAGATGATTATCACGGGGTAATGAAGCAGATGCTTTTTTCCTTGCGTGATCAGATAAACACGGTGGTGCCCGCAAAGGGACGTGCCTTTGTAGACTCCGCCCCGGTTCTAGAGCGGCCATGGGCTGTTGAAGCGGGCCTTGGGTGGATTGGAAAAAATTCCCTCCTTATTCATCCCGTCTTGGGTTCATTTTGCTTTATTGGAGAACTGTTTCTTTCATGTACTCTGCCTCCCGACGCTCCATGGAGCGGTTCTTCTTGCGGCACTTGTAACCGTTGTCGCACTGCATGTCCCACACAGGCCATTGTTTCTCCTGGATGTATCGACTCACGTCGATGCCTGTCGTACCTTACCATAGAACATCGGGGGGAGATACCGCCTGATCGTTCTCTGTATTCCCGTGTTTTTGGATGTGATCTATGCCAAGATGTCTGTCCGTGGAATCGTAGCTGTACTCCTACGACGGTGCCGGAATTCATACCAGATTCCTTGCGACAGGATGTGTACGAACAAGACCTTTGGAAGCGGCTGACCCCGGAGGATTTTAACCGACTCTTTTCGTCATCTCCTCTGAGGCGAACAGGGTATACCGGGCTTACGCGAAATATTGATCGGTGTTCTTCTCAGGATGAGGATGCCTCATAGAGACATTTTTTAAGAATTGCTCGTACTGTTTCGCCGTTTTCAAGGGGCGTACCGGAGGGGATTTTTGTCACCAATTCCATGGCGGTATCGACAGCACGTATCGAAAACTGTGCCGATGATGATTGTGAAAAGAGGCTGATTGTTTTTTGTACCGCCTGGGCGTCCTTTGACGAGACACAAAGAGTGAGGGTTTCTTCTTCGAGGGTTATTTTTGAGATAAAAAACCTCATGGCGCGAAGTTTTATTTCCATGGTGAGAATCAAGTGCATCACCTCTTCGGGAAGGGCGCCAAATCGATCAGATATTTCTCGTTCAAAGGCACGAAGCTCTCCGAGGGTTTTACAGGAGGTACATCGCTGATACAACTGAATTCGCAGGCTTCCTTCACGAATATAGGATGCGGGAAACTGTCCGTGCAATCCCAGGTGAATCTCTGTTTCCGCAGGAAGCACCTCCGTATTACCTCGGTCTCGAAGACGCTCAATCTCTTCTTTAAGAAGTTCGCAGTAAAGCTCAAAGCCGACAGCGGCAATTGTACCTGACTGGTCGGTTCCGAGAAGATTACCCGCACCGCGCAGTTCTAAATCACGCATGGCAAGCTGAAACCCTGATCCAAGATCGGTATACTGTTCAAGCGCTTTTAGTCGCTGTACTGATTCCTCTTTTATTGCCGCAAAATCATGCACAAAGAAGTATGCGTACCCCTGTGTGTCAGAGCGTCCCACTCGTCCCCTGATTTGGTATAGCTGAGACAGCCCCATGGTATTGGCATCTTCTACAATAACGGTATTTGCATTGGGGATATCAATACCATTCTCTATAATTGTGGTAGATACGAGGATGTCAATTTCACCATGGGTAAAACGGGTCATAATCTCCTCGAGGGTTTCCCCATCCATTTGACCATGTCCAATGCCGATAGATGCTTCCGGAACAAGAGATTGCACACGGCGCTGTAGCTCATGTAACTCTTGAATTTTATTATGTACAACAAAAACCTGCCCACCTCGCTCAAGCTCATCCTGTATGGCAGATGCAAGGAGCTCGTCATTTGATTCCGCCACGGTTGTTTCCACGGGAAGCCTGTTTTGCGGAGGAGTTGTTATGAGTGAGAGGTCACGTATTCCAGCCATGGACATGTGCACGGTCCGCGGAATTGGGGTTGCACTCATGGAGAGCATATTAATACTACTTTTGAGGGCGGTGAAGCGCTCTTTTTGCCGTACACCAAAACGTTGTTCTTCATCGATGATGACCAAACCGAGATTTTTATATCGTACGGACGAAGAGAGTATCTTATGGGTTCCCACGATAATATTTATCGAACCATTTGAAATATCTGCAAGGGTTTTTCCTGTTGTACCCTGTGAGGTAAGTCTGCTTAAGGTGGCAATACGCACCGGAAATTCCGCCATACGTTCACGGAAGGTTTTCCCATGTTGTGTTGCCAATACGGTTGTAGGGGCAAGAACTGCTACTTGATACCCCGCGATAACTGCTTTAAAGGCGGCGCGCATGGCCACCTCAGTTTTTCCAAAGCCTACATCGCCGCAGACGAGTCGATCCATGGGACGACTGCTTTGCAGATCTTTCTTTATTTGGATCATGGTTTTTTCTTGATCCGGCGTGGGTGTATAAAGAAAGGACTCTTCAAACTCTTGTTGCCACGAACTGTCCGGCGGTAGGGCAAGTCCTTCGGCATACTCCCGTTCTGCATAAATACGAATGAGCTTTCCCGCCATCTCTTGAATATTTTTGCGAGTTCGCTCTTTTTTCCGTTTCCACCCTGATCCCCCCAGCACTGAAAGGGACGGGGGAGCAGACTCTTTACTGCCAATATATTTTTGAACTTTATGAAAATCCCGGATGGGTACATGTATCCGAGCTTTTTTCTGAAACTCAAGGAGCATGCAATCAGTAGAATGTCCTGCTGCTTCAATGGTTGTAATACCTCGAAACAGGGCGATACCGTGATCGATATGCACCACAACATCTCCCGGAGAAAGGCTATCATAGCGTAAAAGCGGTGCTGTATGCTTCGAGAGCCCCCGTCGTTTTTTCTGAACTGTACGATTAAAAAGTTCAAGATCTGTGTAGTAGACAATTTTTTTGTTCTGAGAGGAAAAGCCCTTTTGAAGGTACCGGACTTGTATCGCCTCTTCCCACTCAGAACCGATAAGTTCTGTTAAGCGCTGTTTATGCCCTGTTGTTTCGGTACATAGGACAATATCGTATCCTTCTTCTTGTTTTCTCTGCATATCCTGTTTAAGCAGTTCCAGTTGCCCGGCAAGACCGGCAAGGGGGACAAAGTCGTAGTGGTGACGAGTCTCTGCACAGCTGTATACTTTTAGGAATAGATGGGGATGAGGGGCCACTTTTTTTTCTATTTTGTCGGGGGATACAAGCAGATGTTCTGGAGAAGAGATACAGGGTCGAAAGAGATCGGGAACCCGTCCCATGTGGTTTGTATAGTTGGTTTTTATGCGACTGTATCTATCTGAAATGGATAAATAATCATCATTGATAATACAGGTGTCTTTATGGAGATAGTCAAGGAGACACCCTTCACCCAGGGAAAACCAGTGGCGAAACCAGTGCATACCGTTTTTATGAGGCCGATTTGTCCACTCATGTTCAATTCGTTCATAGAGGGACGCGGGTAAACCTGCTTTTTCCGTGTACTGTTCCAGCTTCTCCAGAGCATCAATACGCTGTTCATCATGAATTGTCTCTTCTCCCATGGGAAGAATCTCTAGGTTGGAGCGTGCCCGGACTGATTTTTGAGTAAATATATCAAATTCACGAATTGAATCGAGTGTGTCTCCCCAAAACTCAAGGCGGAGTGGATGTTCTTCTCCCATGGGGTAGATATCCATAAGGCCGCCTCGCCGAGAAAAATGTCCCGGTTCATTGACGGTTACTTCACGGCGAAAGCCAATTTCCGTGAGCCACCGTTCAATATCTTCCAAGTCAAGTTCGTCTCCGCAGTGCAATGAAATTGTTTCATGAAAAAGCGTTTTCGGTGGGGGTACTGGCTCAAAGAGAGCAGAAGCCGATGTTATCACACATTTTTTTGGCTGGCGAAGAAGGTTCTGCAACGTGGACAGCCGTCGTTCTTGAGTTGGTCCAAAAATAGGCCGCATGGTATAGGGTATTGTATAGGCTGTGGGAAAATAGAGAGGAGAATCGGGAAGCATATCTTCAAGTTCATCACAGATTCGTTGGGCCTCCTTGTCAGTAGCAGCGATATAAAGAAGCGGCCCTTTTTTATGATGTAGATATGCTGTTAAAAAGGCATCTGCACCGGGAGTCAGGCCAGAACAGGCAATGCGGGAATATTCCTCGAAGAGTGGAAGGAGTTCGGGAAAAGTTAGTTCTGTTTTCCGTGTTGTCATAACACCCCATAAAAAAAACTCCCCACGGGGAGTTTTGAGAATGAGCCAACAAGGGATCGAACCTTGGACCCACGCCTTAAAAGGGCGTTGCTCTACCAGCTGAGCTACTGGCTCATATTGTGTACACGTATAAATGAGCCAACAAGGGATCGAACCTTGGACCCACGCCTTAAAAGGGCGTTGCTCTACCAGCTGAGCTACTGGCTCATATTGTGTATATGTATAAATGAGCCAACAAGGGATCGAACCTTGGACCCACGCCTTAAAAGGGCGTTGCTCTACCAGCTGAGCTACTGGCTCATTTTCTTTCAAAGACGGACCTAATATATGACATGCTTTGAACGAATGCAATACATAATACAAGAAAATTACTATTTCATTTCTTGAAAAAGAATCGATTTTATGATATCCTCAGAGTAACAGGGTTAATCAACGGTTTTGATATGGCACAGGGAAATCTTTCTCCGGAAGAGTTTGAAAGTCTTTTTGAAGAGTTGAATGCCATTGTCAATTCCGATACTTCTTTGCATCAAGAGGTAAAAGAGAGTCTGTCCGAGGGGAGTGATGAGCTGCTTCGGGATGATTCTCTTATTCAAGAAGCCTTTATTGCCAGTGAACGCAAGGAGCCCATCCCAGTTGAGGAAGACAACAGTGATAATTCTGTCCATGGCGAGCAAGAAGAACTTGAGAAATTCTTTACCAATGTACGAAACGAGACTCCTCCCGTGGACGTTGACTTTCTGTGTCCCTTGTGTAACACCAGAACATTTCGTGCTCGATATCGGGAAGATGTGCATAATATACGGATTCTTGACTATGAATGTACGGGGTGTTCCGTCTTGTTTACAGATCCTACCCGTTTTCGCTTTGATGAAAACCGGGAAAAACAGGATATTGCACATAAAAATGATGACTTTTCTTGCCCGGTTTGCTTGGGAAATGAGTATGAAGCAGTCTATGATCAAGGTATTGGGGAAGTGCAACTTCGTTCTTATCAGTGTAAGTCTTGTACTGTGCTTTTTTCTCGTCCCGAAGCATTTTCTCGGCCCTGTAATGAAAATGAAGGGTCCGATTCATAATAATCATTGTTTTTCCTGTAGCCATGTCATACTGATAGGGTATATACAAAAATGGGAGTTGTAGCCATGCATTTTTTGGTCGTAGAAGATGATTTTTTTTGCCGGAGTATCTTAGTAAATATTTTGAACGAGCACGGCAGATGTGATGTTGCTGTTAATGGGAGCGAAGCATCTCTTGCCTTTGCCAGTTCTCTTGAACAGGGAACATCCTATGATGTTGTTTTTCTTGATATAATGCTGCCCGATAAGGATGGTCAAACCCTTCTTAAGGAATTTCGTGCTGCAGAAAAAGAACACGGAGTACGTGCCGGTATGGGTGTGCCTATTATTATGACAACAGCCTTGGATGATCGCGGTAACATTCTTCAGGCATTTTCCAGCCAATGTGAAGGGTACATTGTAAAGCCCGTGGATGAGGATAAGGTTGCTGAAAAGCTTCGGGAGTTACGGAAAATCTGATTTTTAGGAAAGTCATCTATGCACATTCTAATAACAGACGACGACCCCGTATCGCGTAAGATTCTCCACAGCTTTCTTTTAAAGCGGGGGTATGGCGTATCCCAAGCCCAATCTGGAGAAGAGGCGTACGAGTTGCTCCTCAAGAGTACCGATTTGCCAAATATCGCGATTATTGATTGGGTCATGCCTGGTATGAACGGTATTAACTTAATGCGTAATATTCGAGCACTGCCCGGTGGAGAAATGATGTACATTGTCCTTTTAACCTCCCGTGAGGAAGGGACGAATATTTCTCAGGCCATTTCCGCTGGAGCCGATGATTACATTACCAAGCCCTTTCGAAGTAGAGTTCTTGAAGCTCGCCTTGAAGCGGGGAAACGTATTGTAGAACTACACCAGCGGCTACACCGCGAAACCATGCGAGCCGAAGAGGCTGCCGAAGAAGCTCGGGCGGCTTTACAAGTTAAGGATACCTTTCTTGCAAATATGTCCCATGAGTTACGAACACCTCTGAGCGGTATTGTCGGCTTTTCTCGTCTTCTGAGAAAAACAAATCTTACAGAGACGCAGGAAAAGTATATCAATTCCCTTTCTCTCTCTGCAGATACCTTACAGCATCTTATAAATACGATTTTGAATTATACCCGCTTAAACAAAAAAGAAGTATTGTGTGAGAAAAGCACCCATGATATCACAGAAATTGTAAAAATCGTTACGCTTCTTACCTATGGCGCTGCAGCGGAGAAAAATATTGAGATAATCCTTGATGTAGACCCGCTTCTTCCCAATATTGTAGAAGTACCCTATGAAAATCTCTTACAGGTTCTTTCTCATCTTCTTGATAATGCTGTAAAGTTTACTCCAGAAGGCTTTGTTATGTTGAAAGTGCGGGGTAAAAAGCTAAAAAACAGAACCTGTGAATATGTTTTCTCTGTTGTAGACACTGGTATTGGAATTGATACGTCAAAAGAGCATTTGATATTCAATTCATTTACCCAAATTGACTCTTCATCCACTAAAAAATATGGAGGAAGTGGACTTGGCCTCTCCGTGGCAAAGCGCCTTACTGAGAAAATGCAGGGAACTCTTTCTTTTGTACGTAATCCGCGAAGGGGAGTCACGTTCTCGTGTACTCTGCAGCTTACCTACTTTGATACCAGTACGTACATCAATTTTCCACAAGAAATTGAAAACTGCCTTGTGCTCGGACAGTCAATTTTTGCACGATCTTTAACAAACACCTTACGCTTTTTTCAATTGGAAATTAATAGCATTACGGATCAGAAGGGGTTTAAGACCCATTTATGTAATAACATATACGATATGGCTCTCATTGATTATAATTATCTCTCAGAAGATGCTTTTGAAGAGATTTTGTCTCTGAAGGAAACGGATAAACAGAAATATCGCAATGTGCCCTTTGTGTTTGTGGCGCATTTGCAAAATTTTAATTATCTTAACAGGGTGCTTCGATCCCTTAAAAGCTGCTATGTTCTTGCAAAACCAATCACCTTATACTCCTTTCACAATTTGATTCATAATGCACCGAAAAATAAAACGTGTGAGAATATAAAAATACTCCTTGCAGATGATAGTTCTCTTATTCGTGACTTAACACGAGAGGTGTTGGAGCAGGCCTTTCCTCATGCAGATATCTATGAAGCCTGTGACGGGGCTGAGTTTGTGTCTCTGTTTAAGGAAACACGTCCCGATTTCTCATTTTTAGATATTCAAATGCCACGGGGAGATGGGTTTACAGTAATGAATGAAGTGGCTCCTTTACGTACTCCGGAGCAGCAGTTTTTTGCTCTTACAGCATATGAAGCAGGTTCTATCCGAGAAAAATGCACTTCCCTTGGCATCAAACATGTCTTAAAAAAGCCTCTGACCCTGAAAAAACTACAGGCCTTACGTGGCGAATATGAGAAGCATCGAATGATACTGTCGGATGACGGCCGAGAGGTCTATCATTTTAATAGAGCAACCTTGCTTAAACGACTTAGAAATAACCGTCTCCTGTATCATCAGATTATGGATACGTTTATCACCCAGTTTCAGCAGCAATGCCAAGAGATCCAACGAGCGGTACTTGCCAATGACCTCTGTCGGGCAAAGCAGATTGGACATGCCATGATTGGTGCTGCGGAAAGTCTTGAAATGCGACGTCTTGCAGCCCTATTACGCCAAGCAAACCAGAGTGAGAGCTGTGCCGATATGGAACGGCTTTGCTCCTTGGTTCAAGATGAGTATGACTTAGTTCGAAGCATCGTCCTGGAGGGAGAGTAACTCCTCCCATCGGCTCATGAGAGTGTGCAGTTCTTCTTTCTTTTTTGCGTAACTTTGGCTCATGCGGCCAAGATCTTTTCCTTCAGGGCTGACAAAGGCTGCCTCAAGCTCTTGAATCTCTTCCTCTACTGTATCAATTTGCTCTTCTGTTAAGGCCAGCTCGCGTTTTTGCTTAAACCCAAAACGTTTTTGCTTTGTTTTTTTTGCCACAGGAGATGATTTTTTCTGCTCTTTTCGGCGGTATTCTTCTTTCCAAAGGAGGTAGTCCGAATAACTCCCGGGAAAACCACTTATTAAGCCATCTCCTTCCATTACAAGAAGGTAGTCACAGAGTCGGTCGATAAAGTATCGGTCGTGAGAAATAATCAGGAGCACTCCGGGAAAATCAAGGAGGAAATTTTCCAGCACTGAAAGGGTTTCAATATCCAAATCATTTGTGGGTTCGTCAAGGATGAGGAAATTTGGATTTCTGATTAATACAGAGATCAGTTGGAGACGTCTCCGTTCTCCGCCGGATAAGAAGCCAATCTGTGTATGTTGTTGTTTTGGAGGGAAGAGAAATTGTTCTAAAAATTGACTTGCGGATATCTTTGTTCCGTCATGTTCGATATATTCTGCAATGGAACGGATGTATTTCAAGACACTTATGGAATCCGGCAGATGCGTATTAATTTGTTTAAAGATGCCAAAGGCTGTATGCATTCCTTGGTCTACCACACCGCTGTCGGGGGTAATGTCTCCGGTGAGAAGTTTGGTAAAGGTGGTTTTTCCTACGCCATTATTTCCCACAAGGGCAATTTTCTCACCTCCCTTGAAGGTATAACTGAAATTTTGGATAAGGGGTTGTGTGGGGGTGTACCCAAACTGTGCATTTTTGCAATTGACAATTTTTTTTCCGAGTTTTCGTCCTGAAGAGGAAAATGAGGCTTGGCTCTCCTGTGCAGCTTTGCCTGTTTTTAATTGTTCTTCTATGCGGGCAATGCGGGCTTTTTGTTTTGTACCACGTGCACTGGGAGAGCGGTGTAGCCACTGTATTTCTTGGGAGATACGTCCTTGTCTTTTTCGCTCTTTTCGTTGCTCATGGGCCAATTGCTCTTCTTTTTTTTCGAGATAGTAGGAGTAATTTCCTTCGTATGTATATATTCGCTGATCCCGAATTTCCCAAATATGAGTACAGACAGAGTCAAGAAAGTAGCGATCGTGCGTAACCATAATAAAGGGGTGGTGCCGTCGTTGCAAATACGATTCGAGCCAGAGAATTGTTTCAATATCAAGGTGGTTTGTCGGTTCATCCAGCATAAGGAGATTGGCATCGGAAAGAAGTCCCTGGGCAAGGGATATTTTCTTTATCATTCCACCGGAAAGTTCTTCCATGGTTCCTAAGAGACGGGTAATACCAAATTGGTGAAGAATAGAACGAACTTTTCCCTCAAAATCCCATGCGCCGTATTGATCCATCTGGGCAGAAAGCAGATCAAGACGCTCTTGTTTTTTTTCTGTCAACTTCTGGGCAATATCAAAGCTCACATATTCGTACTCTTTTAAAATATCGGTGTGCGGTAGGGAGAATGAGTGAAATATGTAGTCCAAAACAGTGTCCATAGGAGAAAAGTGAGGCATCTGCTCCATAAGAAAGGGGGTACAAATGCTGTTGTATACAAGGTCCCCTGAATCAACCTCTTTTTTTCCAGCAAGCGTTTTCAAGAAGTTGCTTTTCCCGCACCCATTCAGCCCCACAATACCAATACGTGCTGAGTCTTCTATGGAAAAAGAGGCAGTGTCAAGAAGGATTTTGTTTCCTGCCGAAAGGGTAATGGCATTTCCGCGTACATAATTCATACCGCATCTCTCTGAGTTGTCGTACCAGTAAGCTTCAATATACGTTGAGGTAGGAGGGTCTGAAAAGTGACGGTGCAGAATATCGAAATATACACCCTCTATCAGAGGATAAATTATATTTTCTCAGTAATTACCGAGGAGGACCTTTGAAATATATACTATGTATGGTGTGGGCACTGCTTCTCTGTGCTCAAATACTTTTTGCAAATGTTGGCCAGTCGTCCGTGGCGGTGTTGAACTTCCCCTGGGGGGCCCGTTCTACCGGTCTCGGTGAAACCTTTACGGGGATTGCCGATACGGAAGAGGCTCTTTTCTATAACCCTGCAGGGTTGGGTCAGGCTCCCTTGGCAAATGCGTGGGTCCATTATGATCAACACGATTTTGGCTACACTAAGATACATGGCGTTGGTTCGCAGCTATGGAGTGTGAACGAACATGGGGAAATACTTAGCTTTGTGGGTTCTTCCTGGAATCGGTATCATACTCATTTTGTTGATGATGGAGAAGAGCTTGAAGACGTTGTTGAGCGGTATCTTGATGTATCCGGTTCTGACCTGCGAGAGCGTGCAAAGGATATGGTTATCGCCAAAAATAATCTTCGTGATGAACTCCGTGATGAGCTCCATGCGGTTCTTGTGGAAGCAGGAGTGGATGGAAATGACGTAGATTCTTTAGTTGAGGTTCTCGTTCAGCTGCCCGCGCGGGAGCAGAATGAGACAGCTGTATTTGCAGAGTTAGCATACTACTTAGCAGATGATGATCTTCATACCCCGGGGGAAATTGTTGAGCTATTGCGGGCCCCCCTTGATATACGGGGACGATTTTCTCTCCGAATCCCCTATAATATAGGTCCTTCTGGAAGGGTTTATGATATTTTAGCACAGGAAAATGATGTTTTATGGGTTGCGACAGATGATGGGTTATGGCGGTTTTCCGCAGGGTGGACACAATATGGGAGTCTCGATGGAGTACCTTCGGAGACGGTCTATTCTTTGAACCAAGGAGAGAGTGGCGAAATATATATAGCTACTAAAGCTGGGCCTGCAAGATATATTGATGGAGATTTTTCCCGTATTGGAACGGGGGAAGAGGAGCATCTGTTGTCTCAGCCAGTTTATGCCATAGCTCGTGATGCTGAGGGGGTATGGTATTTTGCTCTGGAAGAGTCTCTTTTGGAGTATTATGATGATGAAGACTACACGTATATTGGCACAGAACAGGGCTTGTACGACTCTCGTGTGACGGCTTTGTTTATTGATTCTCGCGACCGTCTCTGGGTTGGGACCCGGGGTGGGGTTGTTCGTTTTGATGAAGAGGGGCGTCGTCGTTTCAATCTTGGTGAAAATACGGTTGTTAAAAGCTTTGGTGAAGAGGATAGTCATACACATTGGGTTGCCACAGATCGAGGAGCCTCACAAATTGTTGAAGAGGAACAGGAGTCCGGAAGCCCCGAGTATGTTATAACAATATTTCATGAACGCAACAGTTTACACTCTTCTCATATTACGGATGTTGTTATTGCACAAAATGGTGATATATGGTTAAGTACCGATAGTGGCATTGAGCGGTATCAACGTGGACAAATGCGTGCGTCTCTGTTCTTTGAGAATCTGCTCCCTTCCCTTGGTATTGATGATATGTGGCATGCGGCTGCAGCTGTTGTGTATCCTATTGGCGACTGGGGGTCGGTTGGGTTTTTCTGGAACCAACTCTATTTTGGAGAAATAGAAACAGGAGGGGTGAGTGGAACAGGTCAAGCAGGGTCGCAAGAGTCTGCCTTTGAGTTTGAGACAGGCCTTTCCTATGGGTTTCCCGTGACCTCTGATTTTTCCCTCGGTTTAAACTTGAAATATGCCTACAGTCGACTTGAACGAGATCGGGCAGAGGCTACAACTGTAGCTGTAGATGCAGGGTTACTCCGTCGTAATCTTTTTATCGATAATTTAGACTTGGGTTTTGTCTTGAAGAATATGGGACCTCCAGTCACATACTCTGAGAGCGAAGCTGCTGATCCTATTCCCTTTCTTGCTCGTTTAGGACTGAGCTACGCCCCCATAGATCGTCCCGGCTCCCGCTTAGTTGTAGCTGTGGATGCCAATAGAGAAATTGTCTATCGTGATGAAGATGGGGGGTATAATTTTATTCAGGCGATCTATTATGATCTTCTTCGTCGTGATGATGAAAAGTCATACATGGATAAGTTTCGTGAGATCATTTGGCACGGCGGTGTGGAGTACACTTATGCGGATTTTATCTCCTTTCGTTCTGGTATTCTGTATGATGATGCGGGGTCCCGTTCAGAGCTCTCTATTGGCATTGGCGCTGAGTTGAATAACATCCTTGCTGATATTTCGATTATTGTGAGTACCCTTGGGGACGACAATCAGGTCCGTGAAAATCAAACCCGATTTTCTGTTACCTACATCCCTTAATAGAATAAGGTCGTATCTATGCGATATTTCTGGTTTCTTTTTGTTCTTGTGTCCATAGCTGCTGGTGAGATAACCGTGGAAAGTCCGAGCTTTTCGCATCGTGAAGCAGCTCAGATTCAGCCGCAACGATCACACGCTAGCTCCGTGGTGCGGTCAGCTGCGTCACCAGATAGTGTAAAAATATACGCACTTTTGGTTGAGTTTCAGTCTGATAGCTCCTTAAGCACCACCGGTACCGGGCTTTTTGGATTTCGAACAGACAGTCTTCCCCTCACCCTTGCTGATGAAGAAGAGTTGGCATGGTATCGCTCCGATACGGTATATCGTTTTGATAATCTGCCACATAATGGACAGTATTTTCACGATCAACTTACCTTTGTACAAAATTATTTTGATCGGGTTTCTCAAGGTAATCTTCACGTTGATTTTGAACTCTTTCCTTCACAGGAACGCATGAGTTCTGAATATCCCGAGGCATTTCAAGTACCCTTACAGATGATGCGATATTCTCCGGGAGAGCCTCGTCCAGGTGAATCAGATCTTGAATTTTCGCGGCGTCGTACTACCAGCCTTCTCCGTTTTATTCGCGATGCTATTGTAGAAGCGGATACCACGGCGTCTCCTTTCTCATCCTTGGTGATGGATGATTCCGGTACTCTTTGGGAAGTTACTGAACAAGGGGATTCCACGAAGACATTTATCCTAATTTTTTACGCAGGGTCGAGTTATCTTACCGATGGAGCGGGAAATCCTCTTGCCTCGGACAGTCCATCAGATATGATTCACACCTTTATTAGTCGTGATTTTTTTGAAGAGTATTATTCGCCCGAAAATGACACGGTGTTTGCCGGTGCAGTGAGTGAAAAGGATGGAGTAGTGGGGCTTTCCGTACAGGGCCAGCATGAGGATATTCGTATCAGCGAAGTAATGATGAGCCCCGAAACGTCAAATCAAGATAGTTTAAACTGGGGGATTAACGGGATATTAGTGAATCAGCTTGCACGTCAACTTGGCGCTCCAACCCTTAATACTGCTGGATTTCCCGCTATTGGAGCTTTTGGAATTATGGATTATGCAGGGTATTCTGCAGGAAAAGGGTTTATTCCACCGTATCCTTCAGCCTTTACCCGCTATTTTATGGGGTGGGATACTCCGTTGCTTTTTGATGAGGGAGAAGAGCGTTTGGCTGCAGTCAGCGCCTCTGGAACATCCTCTGAACGGATGCTGAAGGTGCCCCTCAATGAGACAGAGTATTATCTTATTGAGAATCGGCAACGGAATCTTTCTACAAAAGACCCCTTTGTCTACGACACTACGGATAGTGAGGTGCATATCTCGTCAACAGTGGATAATTTCTATTTCGATAGTCTCGACCTCACCACTTCTACAACGGGAAGTAATACGATTATTGATGTTGATAATTTTGATATTGGGCTTCCCGGATCAGGTCTTTTGGTATGGCATGTAGATGAAAAAATTATTCAGGCCCGTCTTGAGGATGACCGTCTTAATATGGATTCTTCTTATCGTGCTGTTTCCCTAAAAGAAGCCGATGGTGTCATGGATATCGGTGTTGAGTTTGTTAATGCCTTGGGGCAACGAATTGATGATTATGGCGGTGCCGAAGACTTCTTTCCTCACTATAGTTCCCGAACATCCCGAGCTATCGGAAGTATGGGCCCCTTTACGGCTCCATCAACACGAACAAATGACGGTGGGCAAAGTTTCCTTGATCTCTCCTTTACTCCTGTTTCTCCACATGGACGGGAGCGATATTATTTGAGAAAAGGAAGTGATGACGGTTTTGATGGATATATTGTTGAAAACTTTATCGACACCTTTTTTACGGTCACTGCCGAGGTTGGTAAGACGATTCCTCAGTTTCACCGTTCTCGCCAAAAATCACTCGGTGCACGGGGCGCCCATGAATTTCTTCCGGGGAACTTCTTGGTTGATACAACAGGAACGGAAATTTTTCTTCTCGATACAACGGGAGTGTACTTTCTTCTCACCGCTTCTAATACCGTTGTTACAGATTCAGCACACCTGCATCATTTTGAATCAGTGGACGGTTCTCAAGATTCGATTTTCGTGAGCGGGGTGCTTCCTCGATCAATGCCGCACATGCCTTCTGCTCTTGATAGTACCGGAATCCTTATTCCTTCCGAAGAAACTCTTTACCTGTTTACTACGGGGGAGTATCCCTTTACTCTCGACTCTCTTGCTCTTCCTCTTTCTGCAACAACTGCTGTTTCTGTATCAGAATCTTCTTTTTGGGCTGTTGGAGGTGATGCGGGGGTTGTCCTTGGGTATAAGGATAGCTTGCTTACCTCTTTTATGCCCGAAGGTTTTGAAGCTCCTGTTGCGGCAGTGGCCTGTATTGATCTTTCCCAACCGCTCTTTGCCGGTATTGATACGCTGGGTAATATTGCCGTTATGGATACAGGGGGCGTTCGCGCAGAGTATTCCGTAGATAGTCGTGATATTCATCCGGGGCCTTTTGCTCTGGCAGCTGCTGATCTTGGTGCTGAAGAAGGTGTTGTTTTAGTTGTGACTGATCGTAAGAACGGGCTGTATATCACTCGTCTCTCCTCATCGCATTCGAGCTTCTCCCCAGACGCGTATGTCACTACGGATGCTCAACATTTCACGGACATCTATCGTGGCTATGCTGCACCTGACAATCCTTCACCTCCTGTGTTTGCTGATATTGATGGTACGGGAACACCGGACATTTTAGTGGGAGGAACAAATGGCGTATACGCCTTTGATCTTCGTGGTGTTCTGAAACGTGGGTGGCCAGCCATACTTGATGAGCGATTTTCTTCCGTACGACGTTCGATTACCACATCTCCCATAGTTGGAGCCCAAGGTGGATCAACACGTACTCTTTTTTCAACGGGAACGGGAGAGAATGTTACTACATATATCACCAAAATAGATTCGGTTCGTTCCTACGACTTTCATGGCGAGACGCAATATGCCTTGTATTTCACCACTGAAGATTCACGGGTGGATAGTAGCTTAGGGCATCGTCCCGGTTTTGTTGATACGGTTTTAACACAAAATGACTCCCTTGTTCCGGCAAATTTTGCTCCCGGTGGTATTATTGATTTTCGCGATCAACGGGGCGAACGTCTTGATACGGTGGTTACAACAAATGCAGGGCGTCAACGAACGTCCATATGGCCTGTTTCTATGGGTGGTGCTGCGCAAACCTCTCCTCTTATAACACGATTTACAGAGGATGAGACAAAAACAGATCTTGTTGCGGTAACGGAGTCTGGAACCTATGTGAGATGGTCCATGGATACAACCTACCTCAACTTTACCCAAGCATCGTGGCGAATGGTGGGAAATACTCCTGGGCGCTCCTTTTTTACGACGGCATCTCCAGCATCAACAGAAAAAGAAGAAGAACTTGATGGTTTTTATTCCTATCCAAATCCGCGTACCATACGTCGAGGAGAAGAGGCATCGGTGCGATTTCGCTACGACTTAGGAGCTTTTGCCGAGGATGTCCGTTTAACCATATTTACAATGGATGGCATGCCAGTATATCGTTCTGAAGACTTAACCGGGTACGCAGGAAGTAACGAGTATCTTCTTGCAGATCTTTCACCCTTTGGCTCTGCAGTATACCGTGCGATCCTTCGGGTCCGTTTTGATTCAGGTACAGAGGTTCGTTCTTCATGGAACATGGCAATTATTAGGGATGGTGCTGAATGAAATTTGCAATACTTCTATTTCTTTTTACAATAATTGTTTATGGGGAATCGCCGTGGGTGTATGCGCATAAGACTCTCTCTCTTGAAAATTTCTCTATTCACTACCCAAAAGAGTATGAACGGTATGCCCATGAAGTGGGGAAGATCCTTGAGGATATTTATCCTATTTTTACTGAAAAGTACGGTCTTGTACTTCCTAATAAGACCGATGTTATTATCAGTCGGGATAATCACAACTCCTGGGCCGCAGCAGTACAGAACACTATCAGTATCGGTGTTGAACCAATGGATTTTAATCTTCGGGGAACGTCCCAGTGGTTAGAAAATGTCGTGACCCACGAGTTTTCTCACATCGCTTCTATTAGTACAGGGTTTAAATTTCCTGCGTGGATGCCCTACATTCAAGCAGGTACATTCTCTCATCCGAATGAGCAAAATCAAGTGAACGGGCTCTATATATATCCTTCTGATATCCTCCCACCATGGTTTTTTGAAGGGATTGCTCAGTATGACAGTAAACTGTACGGGACGGAATCATGGGATAGCCACCGTGATATGATTCTTCGTGCAAAGATACGGGAAGATTCCCTCATGAGCTGGGATGACTTGTCGGTCTTTCGTGGAAGGGCAGATGCCTATGAAATGGTGTATAACCATGGGTTTTCTCTTGTTTCATATATTAATGAAATGTATGGCGATGGAAAAGTTCAGGCTATCCTGCGAGCTTCTTCACGGGTAGGGAGGGGCAATTTTGATCGATCTATTGAAGAGGTGTTGGGTATTTCAGGGCGTGAACTGTATGATGAATGGAAAAGTTCTTTGCAGAAACGGTATGAACAGCAAGTCGCTCAACTGGGAGATACCACGGAAGCTCGGGCCATTTCAAACCACGGATTCAATAATTTTTCCCCTCGTTTTAGCGAGGACGGCAGTCGTCTTTTCTATCTTTCAAATGCAGAAAGTGCGACCTTTGGCCAACAACTTTACAGCTATAATCTAGACTCATTTTATGAGATCTCCTACGACGACACTGTTCGGTCTCGCCTTGAAAATCATTTTGTGACCGGATCGTATGATATTCTTAATGATACCTTAGTTACATTTTCCAGTACACACTCGCCCCAGTCTCGAATTCCTCATTCTGAAGGAGGCGGGCGGTATCGAACATTGTATCGAGGGGGTATTTCTCCAACCGACAGTGCTGTCTCTCGCCAAAGACGGCGATCCTTGGTACAGATGAGTGAAAATGGTAATTTCACCGCTCCATCCTTTTCTCCCACTGGAGACACTGTGGCTGCGGCGTTTTCGCGTCGAGGCGTAGCAACCTTAGCTCTTTTGGATACGACGGGCTCTATTCTACGTGAAATTCCTGATTTTTTGGAAGATAATAATCCCATTACTGCTCTTTTTTCAACGCATTGGGCGCCGCAAAAAGATCGGATTGCCTTTGATTTTCTTGATCGTGAAAGCCGTTCCGTTGCCTGGTATGATCTTCGTAAAGATAGTTTGGTCGTGCTTGAGTCACCGGGAGTGGATGCGCGGGATCCGTTCTTTTCACATACAGGAGATGCTCTGTATTTTGCATCAGACCAAAGTGGGATTTTCAATATTTACCGACATTGTCTTGAGACGAATAGGACCGTTCAGGTAACGAATGTTACAACGGGCGCCTTTTCCCCCGCCGTAGATTCAGCCGAAAACCGCTTGGCCTATACTGGCTATACTGCTGGGGGGTATCACATCTTTTTGAAAGAGAGCCTTCCTGACTCTCTTTTTACAACGCCCTCATCGGCTCAGTTAGAGGATCGATCTCCCGCTTTTTCTCAAGATGATCTTTTCGACGCACAGAGAACTCTCTCTGGTTCGGTAGAACCATATCGCGCTTTACCTCGTCGTCCGCTTATTGTACCAACCCTCATGCATGAGAGTATTCTTTCCCGGGAAGATGATCTGAGCAGAGGTATTTCACACCTAAAATATGGCGTTGTCGCAAATATTCTGGATCCCTTGAGTTGGAATGATCAAGGAAATGCTTTTACCGCCTTTTACCTAACGGAATCGCTTTGGCAGCAATTTCGAAATGCAGTATTTTTTGATAGCTATAATCGATCAGATAATAAAAAAATAGCCTATGATCTCGGTCTTGCCTTTCATACAGGAATGTTTCCTGTAGATATGGACCTCTTTTTCTTCTTTCGGAATGTTCCCGCAACCAATGAGTTTGTTCATGATTACTCAGGCGAGGATGTTTTGGAAGAGAGTGATGTATCCATACAGCCAAGTATGCTGGAGCTAAAGCTTTCCCATGCCTTAGGTAATAGCTTTCGTGGAACCTTTTTTACCAGTTATCTGAATCAGAATAATCAAATAAACATTTCTCCTTTTGAAGATGGTAGTCAATATTTACGATTACAGGTGGGGAGTATTTTCCGGCAAGGCTTTCTTGTATCTCTTCTTCAGCAGCCCTATACGGAACGACGAGAGATTTCTCCCTATGGGCTTGCCCTCCGTCTCCAATATGATTACTCTCTTGGTAGATTTGTCGATGAAGAACGTATATTGACCATTGAAAATGGACGTATTCAATCGAACTTAAATAGATATAATTTCCATACCTTCAGTGGAGAGATGAAGTATGGGAGCCCCTCTTTTCTTCTTCCTGACTTTGACACGGAGATTAATGTCGGAGCAACCTATATACGTATTCCTCAAGGAACACGTGATCGGATTGATTCTCTTCGAGAGGGGGCAACCAGCAAGGATAATTATATTGGAGGATTTCCATCTTTCTTCCAACCCTCTCTGATTCTTCCAGGATATTCTCTTTCCTATCGGGCTGATTCAACTCTCTATGAGTTACGTGATGAATATGGGAATGTTACTGATACCATGGTGTATTATGAGGATAGTCTTCTCGTATCGGACAATATTATTCTTGATGCATCGTTGTCGTATCGTGTGCCGCTTTGGCCGGGGGAAACCATTGACCGTACACTTGGCTTTCTCTATTTTGACCGCCTCTTTGGTGGGGTTAATTTTGGGGGCGCCTTAACTGCGGAAAATGTTGAAGATCTTACGAATAAGTCACATAAAGATATTTTACTCTATTTTGGTACGGAGCTGCGCCTTCAAACCATTGCCTTTAATGGCTTTCCCCTGTCCATGTCATTTCGCTGGGACAGAGGACTTGATAAACCCGCGCCAGTTGGGGGAGATCGTTTTACCTTTATGTTTGGGTTTGCCTTTGATAATTGGAATATTATTGCAGAACCAGCCGGGCATCGTCATTTCGATGGGGTGCGTCATATTCCCACTGCAATGGGGCCGTGATGGCTTTGACCGTTTTTTTGCAAGGGGCCTTTCTTCTTTTTTTGCTGTATCTTGGTGCACGACTTCTAAGACCTAGAAAAGTGAGCCGTGGAGAACCACCGGCGTTTTTCTCCGTGATAATACCGTTTAAAAATGAAGCGAACAATTTGTATGCCCTTCTTAGCTCACTTGCGGAGCAGCGCTGTTCTATTCCATACGAGATTATCCTCGTGAATGACCACTCCAATGATGCCTACGAAACGGTGCTTACAGAGATTCGTGGTGCCTTTGCTGAGATCCCTCTCCGGGTATATCATGCCCCCGATCCATCAGAAGAGTGTACCTCAAAACAAAATGCCATGGAATACGGCGTTGCTTTTGCTGAGGGAGACTGGCTTATTTTCACAGATGCTGATATGGTATTTTTTCCGTCGTGGCTCGAACAGTACTATGCTGCTTGCTGTGAGAAAAAGAGTGATTTCTTTTTTGGTCGAACAGCCATGGTGGTCTCAAAGAATATTTTCTCCTGTCTTCAGGCCACGCAACTGGATCTACTCTTTGTTTCTGCATGGATACTGGCTCGTGCAGGTTTTGATAGCTCCTGTATGGGTAATAACATGGCTATTCGCAAGACCGTATATGATGAACTTGGTGGTCAACCAGGTTTAGGCTATTCCATGGTAGAAGATAAAAAACTTATGACCGTTCTTCGCAGACGGGGGTATGGTATATCTCCAACGCCTAATTTTTCTTCCTGTGCCTATACGTATCCTGAAAAAAGTATGAAGGGGATGTATTTGCAGCTTCTGAGATGGTTTAAGGGTGGGGGAAAAGAGTCACCTTTTTTATGCGGTCTTGGAGTGCTTTTGTTGAGCAATATGGGGGTTACCCTCTATGGATTCGTATCCGGAGACTTGTATTTTCCCATACTGCACGGTGCTGTGTGGGCAGTGCTTCTTTTTCTCTATTTCTACGCCGTGGTGGTCACCAAAATACACCTTTCTATACCAAATCTTCTCATTTACATACTCTGTTTTCCTGTGATATGCCTGTGTCTTGGGTGTTCCATGCCTTTTACTGGGGTGGTATGGAAGGGCGAAAAGGTTTCTTAGGAAGAACTCAATTGCTCTTCTATCAAGTGGGTATAATTTTTGCCTAAAGCGTATATTTTGGAGTGCAATTTTCGTGAAAACTCTTTTACCGTAGTGAACTCATTGGTACGTAAGGATTCTTTGAGCAATTCAAGACTTTTTGTATTAAGAATCTCATTGAGGCAGTGCTCAAACTCAACAGTGTTGTCTTTCCGTATTCGGTGTAGCGTATCCTGAATAGAAAGAAGCAGAAGTTTCTTAAGTTCCCGATTATGCACTTGCTGCGTAAAGATAGTGAGACGACGTGAAAAGTAGAGACCATTAAATATTTTCTTGGAACCGCTGTTTTTTGTATATAGTAATGTGAAAGGATTTGTCCAGAAGGGGCTTTTACAGCAACAACGGGAAGAGAAGCGTTATGGTGTATTACGGGGAATACATCGAGAGGCTTTTCTGGTACTGTTTCACGAAAGAAGCTGTCTGTATCTTCAAGGGCCGACTCACCCATGTCATCCGTGGGATGCACAACTTCATACAGTCCGTTTACCACGCGTTTATTATTTAAAATGAGCTCTTTTTCAATTTGGCTGGTAATTAGTTCTAGCTCTGCTTCTTTATGTTCAAGCTCTTCCTTTTTTGTCTGAAGTGTCTGAATACCTTCAGTACATTTTTGTATACCTCCACGTATCCGACGAAGCTCACGTTGAGACTGTTCTTGTTCATCCATGAGGTTTTTGCTATCTTCAGTTACAGAAAGAAGGGTAATTCGTTGATCACGAAGCAGGTCAATTTTGTTTTGATAATGTTCTATGAGCATCGATATGGTTTCATCACCTCCGCCATGATCACCCATGGACGACTTTAGTCTCCAAAGATGTCCCAGAGCATTTTTTGCATTTTTCTCTTCCTGCTCCAGCAAGTTTTCCGCAAGCTCATAGGCTGTCCGCGGAACCTCATCTTGCTCATCCTTATGAAAGGGGAAGATTCGCTCAGGCTGCTTTTGTGTATCAGATGTGATTGTATCCATAGGTACTCCTTTCCGAAAATTATACGGAAAAATCGCCAAACATGGCGTCAATGTATGATTTTGGATCAAAATCCTGCAGATCATGCAGGCCTTCGCCCACTCCAATTTTTTTTACGGGAATATTGAATGTTCGTGTGAGAGAAAGGGCTATTCCTCCCTTAGATGTCCCATCAAGTTTAGTGATGATGAAGCCAGTTATCTCAATGAGTTCATTAAACACCTCTGCTTGCTTGATGGCATTTTGACCGGTGGTTGCATCTACTACAAGGAATACTTCGTTGGGAGTCCATGGATTTGATTTTTTTAAGACGCGAACAATTTTTCCAAGCTCCTTCATGAGCTCTCCCTTATTGTGTAAGCGTCCCGCAGTATCAATAAGCATCACATCAGCACCACGTTTTTTGGCTGCTTCCATACTGTCATACACAACCGAAGCAGCATCAGCCCCTTCACCTTGAGTAATAATTTCACACTCGGCACGTTCGGCCCACAACTGTAACTGTTCAATGGCACCAGCACGAAACGTGTCTGCAGCGGAAAGGAGTACCCGACTGCCTCGTTGGCGATATTCATGGGCAAGCTTTCCAATGGTGGTGGTTTTTCCCACGCCATTTACCCCTATTACCAAGGTTGTCCAAGGTTTTGGAGGAAATTCGTCTGGCTCTTTTTGAATTGCCATATCAAGGGAGAGTAAATGTTTCAGGGTTTCATATGCCTCGGCACATCCAGTGATACCTTCTAGTTCAACTTCACTCCGAAGTTTGTCAAGTATCTCCATGGTGATATCAGCTCCAACATCTGCAGCGATGAGAGCGTCTTCGAGGGATTCGTAAAACTCCTCCGTGATCTTCGTATCGTGTTCCACGATTTCGGAGATTTGATTGCGGGTCTTACTTAACCCATCCTTTAGTCTGGCAAATAATTTCATATATACCTTACGAATAAAACTTTGGTATTACACCGGTCATGCCTGTGCCGTGAATCTCAGACAAGGTGACAGGATACACCTGGTTTTTCACCACATCCTCGTGGGAGGGCACCTTAACAGAAATATAATTACCGGTAACACCTTGTAATATACCTTTTTTTCACTGATAATGAACTCTGTTTTTCCCTGTTGCTTCTCTAAAAATTGAGTGCGAAGAGATTCCAAAATTTTTCGTATGTGGCGGCTTCGTTCTGTACTGATATGCGATGGTGGCGCATCGTTCATCTCTGCAGCTGCTGTCTGAGGACGAGGAGAGTAACGAAATACGTGTCCATATGAGATGCCGTATTCTTCCAGACGTGCGCACGTGTGAGAAAAGGCGTCGCTGCTTTCCCCAGGGTGACCAACGATAAAATCACCTCCAATGGAAAAATCGGGGAATTGGGTACAAAGTTTTGCCAGGGTTGGTTGCAGTGTCTCTACAGCCCGAACTGAGCGGTTCATTCTCTTAAGGACATCACTACTGAGGGATTGGAAGCTAATATGAAGATGATGGCAGAGGTTGTTATGTTCGGTAAAAAGAGCTATGAGGTCCGGGGTAATATCTTCGGGATTCATGGAACTAAGACGGATGCGGAGTGACGTATCAAGGCTCAGAAGGTTGTGAAGAATATCCAGATATTTCGCTGTTCCATCTCGGTACTGGCCTATGTGAGTACCCGTGAGGATAATTTCCCGATATCCAAGCCGTAGGGCATGCTTTGCTGTACGTAGAACCTCTGCAGCGGAAATGCTCCGTGCTGGTCCGCGCAAGCGCGGCACAATACAATAGCTGCACGCCTTATTACACCCTTCCTGTATTTTCAAAGAGAGGCGGGTTCTCTGAGCATTTTCCGGATGAGGAATCTGGAAAAACTGACTTACGGCACTTTTTTCCGAGAGAGTTCCCGTGAATGTTCCTCCCGTTTCCGATGTTACTACAGAAACAATATCTTTTTTTCGCGTATTATCTATGAGCCATGTAATGCCATGTACCCGGGGAAGATCCTGCCATTGTTGCGCAAGGCACCCCGTAAGGGCTATCTCTATGAAAGGATATTTTTCGTGTATTGATGCAATATAGCGACGTATTTTTTGTTCTGTCTGATTTGTAACAGAGCAGCCGTTAATAACAATAATATCAGCCTCTTCCGGTGTGGCTACCCGTGAATAACCATGAGAGAGGAATTCTGTGGCATAGGCGTTGGTTTCTTCGCTGTTTGTACGACAGCCGAAGGTTTTAAAGTAGAGCTGTTTCATTTATCGAAGAAACCTTTTGTTGAGTTCGTCAAGACTCATTTTGGTAATAGTGGGACGCCCATGGGGACAGATATGCGGGTTTTCTGCGGTGAAAAGGGCATTCATAAGACTACTCATTTCCTCCTGTCGCAGCTCCCGTCCAAATTTTATCGCTGCTCCACACGCATAGGATGCGGCAAAACGTTTGTGTAAAGAGGTAAGAATGGACGCATCCCGTTCTTCTTTGAAGGCGGTGAGCATTTCCTGTATTGCATCCTGTATCTCTGTTGATTTTACAAACCCCTGGGCGGGAACAGCAGAAACGGCAATACTGTTGCCTCCAAAATCTTGTATCGTGAATCCGGTCTTCTCAAAGTAATTGCGTAACTCCATCACCTGGTTCTTTTCTTCCGATGTCAAGGTAATGGTTACAGGAAACATGAGTTGCTGTGAATCGGTGCCGCCCTCATAGAGTTCACGGAGTATTTTTTCATATAGAATTCGTTCATGGGCAGCATGTTGGTCGATAATAATAACTCCCTCTTTTACGGGGGATAGTATGAATCGCTTGTGAATTTGAAAACAAGGGATTCCTTCCACTGCCTGTCCTCTGCCAAGGTACGAGTGGTCTTCGGTGGTATCATGGACACGAGAGAGGAAAGAAAGAGCCGTTTGTCCCTGCTCGGTTGCTTTTGGTCGAACCCCCTGACGAATTTCTCGTACGGATGATTGGCCCGGCTCCATAGAGGAAGAGGAAAAACTGTGCAGGGTTGTCTTGGTTTCATGCAGTTCGGGAACGGCTGTGGCAGAGCCAGAAGGAGCAGATTCAGAAGCTGCTGGGGTAAGCTCTTGGCGCAAGTGCGTGTTTACCTCTGTTTCTACCCCATGGTATACAAAGGAGAATAATTGTTGTTCTGCATCAAACTTAATCTCTGCCTTAGTGGGGTGGACGTTCACATCTATTTTTTCCGGGTTTATGTCAAGATAGCAAAACCAATTTGGTTTTAAATGACCTGATATAAACCGGGTAAATGCCTTTGTAACAGCATGGGATATAGACCTGTTATCCACCCGGCGAAGGTTTACAAAGAGTGATTGATACCGCGGACGGGCCTGTACCTTGTGTGGCGGGCTGATATAGAGATCTATGGCGTAATCCTCTTCTTCACGACTCACATGAATGAGGTCTTCGGCCAATTCGCGCCCCGCTATTTGGGCGATGCGTAAGAGGGGAGAGTCCACGGAAGGTGTGTCGTACCGCTTTTTTCCATTGATTGTGGCAGAAAAATGAATCGCAGGAAAGGCTAATACTACCTGTTCGATGGTTTTTACCACGGCCATGGTTTCAGAACGAATCGACTTGGAAAACTTTTTTCGAGCGGGAAGGTTGTAAAAGAGATCTCGGCATTCAATGGTGGTTCCCTTAAGATGTTCCGTGGGCGCCATGGGAGAAATGCCATTCTCGTCTACAGAGAGACGCCACCCCATGCCATCACCGATATTACTGCTCTGTATTTCAAAGCGGCTTACGGCGGAGATACTTGCCAAGGCTTCTCCGCGAAAGCCGAGGGTGGTAATACGATAGAGATCTTCCGATTTGCGTATTTTACTTGTGGCATGGCGTTGGATGGCCAGGGGTAATTCTTCTTGTGGAATGCCCATACCGTTATCAGTAATGACAATACGTGAAAGGCCACCCTCTTCAATAGTGATGGTTATACGTGTTGCACCGGCATCAATACTGTTTTCAAGAAGTTCTTTTACAATTGACGCGGGGCGCTCAATCACTTCACCGGCAGCAATCTGTTCCACCACATCCGGTGTAAGAAGGGAGATCTGTTTCATAGTATACCCGCACCTTAAATACTCACTCGTATCGTAAAATAGATTATTGCTGACGAGAGAGCAAATCTTCCGGTGAGTGCTTAAAACAGCGTGCGGAGAAAAAATGAGCAAGATCATCCTTGGATATATCGTGTGAAATAAGGTCTAAGACCACATCGGCAAGTTGCTCTTCATAGGTTTCATCACAGGTATATCCATTAAAAAAAAGAAAGGTGAGTGCTGAAAGCAGGGCGGTTCGTTTGTTTCCATCGAGAAAGGGATGATGATAGACGATTGATTGAATATAGGTTGCGGCCATGGAAAATATGTCCATCAGGTACGTACCTCCAAAGGTTACCTTTGGGGCATCCAGGATTGCCGCAAGCTCCCGTGCATCCCGCAGGGCCGCAGTACCCCCGGAACGTTCTACTTCGATGCGGTGGAGATAGAGTATCTCTTCTCGACATAAAAAGCGTATCATAGTTACCGGGCAAGTTTGTCAAGAGATTTACGGTACTTTAGGGAGAAAAGAGGGTAGAGGTTCTCAACGCGCTGATTTTTCTGCGATCCCTCAGAATGCTCCGGTACAAAGGCAAATCCCTGGGTTTTATGGAGAGAGTGTGCCTCTGCAGATAGGTCGTTTTTTGTTTCATACTACAAACCTCCTCTCATATCTTAAGATACTCCATGAGTTTTTTTGTCAACCTTCTTATGCAATGTAGCGTTCATATTCATCAGGCGTGAGGAGATGTTTTGACACATCTTCCATGGAGAATTCATCCAATATGTAAATCCACGATGTCTCTGTATCATCTGTGTTAATAAGGGCAGGATGTTCTTCAAGCTCTGCATGTATGCGATGAATGCGGCCGCTCAGGGGAGCGTGTACATCGCTTGTTGCCTTTTGAGACTCCACAGTGGCAACGGCTTCGCCTGCAGTTACGTTTTTTTTCTCTTCGGGAAGGTCTGCGTATTGAATCTCTCCAAGAGTTTCCAAGGCATGGGAGCTTATCCCTACACGGGCCAATGTGCCGTCTATTACAACCCATTCATGTTGTTTTGTATACCACAGTGTTTCCATTTATTCCTCCTTTTTTGAAGATCTGTCACGGAATCGCAGGCGTACTCGGAGACGCGTTGCGTCTTTTTGAATTGTTTCAAGATCATCTTGTAGTTGTGTAAGCATCACGGACATATCTTCAGCGCTCAGTATACTATCGAGATCATCTAAGGCCATATGGAATGATGAGAGGTTCTCCAGAAGTTCCTCGTCAATGCTCTGTGAGACTATCTGGGAAAGGTTGATCAGATCATCTGCTACTTGGGTTGTTCGGGGAAGCTGGTGTGCTGCATGGCGAGATATACTAGACATCTGTTGCTGTAAGAGGTTACTTTGTTCTGTGCCATGCGGAAGCATCTTCTCTGCGGCAATACTGACCTCATACAGAAAATGATCGATCTCAGAAAGAAGAGTGTCGAAGCGTGTTATGGCGGAGAGAAATCGCGGGGTGAGGACATCGTCTTCGGTGAAATAGTCATACAACGTTTCTACGGTATTTCGAAAGCGCAGGTAGGCCTCCATAAATTGGTAGATATTACCAAGAATATCCATCATACCCTCATAATATTCTCCCGTAAGGGTATCTTCCGGCGAAAGCCTTTGTGCAGTGGAAGGGCCGTTTATTAAGGTGACCGTTCGTTTGCCGAATATCCCCTGATCCTCTACGTAGACCTGGTATCCTTCGTATACCTTAAGCGGACGGAAGAGATCTACCGTGAGCAATGCCTTGGCATCTTCTGTAACGTCAATGGCTCTGATAGTTCCATAGCCGGAGCCGCGCACCGTGAGGGTATCGTCTATATTAAGTGTTCCCGTACGGGGTAGTTGTATAACCAAGGTACCGGCAGTGCGTTGTTCGTGAAACAGGAACATACCCACAAGCCATATGAGGAGAAGAAGAACAGTTGCGAAAACCGCATAGCCAATGCGTCGATATTTTCTTTCGGACATTTTTCTCCCGCACGGTTAAACTTTTTCTTTGAGATACCGAAAATATAAATAGAGAACATCCTCGGTGGTGTTGTACTGCCGCAGATGAGTACATTTTTCAATGGAGCGTGACCATGAAACAGGGATACAGTACGTACAAATCGGCCAGTGTGGAAACAGCGGACAAGGGGAAACTCATTGTTATTTGTTATGATGTTGCCATAAAAGAAGGCAAGCAAGCCCTGCTTCTTGATGATTCGTACAAAAATATTGAACAAAGGAATCGTCATCTATACAAGATGCAGGATGCCGTAACAGAGCTCCTTATTGCCTTAGATTTGAAGGTCGGTGAGGTGGCAAAAAATCTCTACAGCCTCTATGAATACATGTTGCATCGTATTACCACCGCTATCACAGATCGTGATAATGCCCCCGTAGAAGAAATTCTTGCCTACTTAACGGATTTGCGTGAGGCATGGAAAGTGGCCATTCAGGATGTGAAAAGTCAAGGAGGGATTGATAAGGTTCGACAGGAGTATAAGAAGAAAACCGTTGCCGCCCGAGGGTAGATAAATATATTTTAGGGCAACTTTTTTTTGGAGGCGTGGCCATGGCCGTATATAGGGAGTACTTTTCTGGTGCATCCGTCGATTTTCTGACCTCTGCAGCAGATCTTTCAGGCTGTCCCGCCCACGAAAGAACAGAATTTGCCTTATTTGGTCGCTCAAATGTGGGGAAGTCATCTTTTCTCAATCATATCTTCGAGTCAAAAAAATTGGTTCGTGTGTCTCGAGAGCCGGGAAAGACACGTCTGTTAAATTTCTTTTCCTTCACAGATGAGATCTCCTTTGTTGATCTTCCCGGGTACGGCTATGCCCGTGTGTCAAAAAAAGATCGAGCTGACTGGTCTGGAATGATTGCGTCGTACTGTGAGCAACGGGAAAATCTTGCAGGTCTTATTTGGCTTCTTGATTATCGACGTGAAAGGGGTACGACCATCGATCGTGAGGCAGCAAACTGGCTTGCCACTCTTGGTATACCGGTGTTTGTTGTGCTTACAAAGAGTGATAAGCTCAACAGAAAAGAGCGACAAAAAAAATCTGCGTTCTCTGAAAGAGGCTTTTGATTTTCCGCCCGGCATGCCTCTTTTACCCTACTCTGTTCGCAATGGTACGGCTTGTAGAGAAACATTTTGGAAACGCTTTTCAGCGTGGATTCATCCGGAGGAGTAGTGGACCGTAAAGTACTTCGTGTGTTTACTCTCATACAAATTCTGCTTGATACTACCTACCCCCTCAGTCTTGACGATATGGAGTTACGTCTTGAAGAGCGGGGAATTGCCCTGCCCAGCAGGCGGACCATATTTCGCGATTTACAGGATATTCAGCGGTTAGGCTATACAATCACCTCTTCACGGCGCGGGAGTCTGTATCAGATACAAAACAAGGCAGACTTTGCCGGCAGTTTTTTTACTCACGATATGGTGCAAGCCCTGCACATGGGCAAGGGGCTTTTTCGCTATTTTGAAGGAACCATATTTAAGGAAACCCTTGATCGCGCCATTTCTATGATTACCGCCTCCACCAACCCCTATGGCGATACTCCCCAAGAGATAGACCGGGGGTTTTCTGTGCAGCTGGGACCGTGTCGGGACTATCGAGATAAGCGCGATGTTGTTGATGAAGTAATTTCTGCTCTATATGGTGGGTATCGATTACGCATTACCTATGTAAAAATGGGGGAGGTTCCCAAGACATTCTCCCTTTCGCCCTATCGCATGATTATCTATCATGACTCCCTGTATCTGCTTGGCTTGAAAGAGGGGGACTCCTTTCTGAAAATATTTCATATTACTCGAATTGATGAGGCTGAACAGGAAGAGAGGGTTGCACATTTTGATCCCGCTCTTTTGGAAGAGTATGAGGACAAGGCGGTGCACTCCTTCGGTATCATGACTTATGGATCCAAAGAGCGGGTTCGTCTGCGCTTTGCTGCGGAGAGTGCATCCTTTATTTATGAACGCGTCTGGCATGAGTCACAGAAAATTGAAGAGACTAAGTCTGGAGATATTATTCTCACCATGGACGTTTTCTGCAATGATGAGCTTGTTACATGGGTCTTGGGATTGAGTGGGGCTCTTCGTGATATTGCTCCACCGTGCTTGAAAGAGATGGTACAACGTCGGTGTTACGACCTCTGTAACTTATAAAAAAGTTCATCCAGGGCTCTTTCGAAATCTGCAAGACTACCTCTGTTGTTGACGGTAAAATCAAAGGGGAATGTTCCCAGCGAGTCTTCGCTTGGATGGTTGGATATATGTTCCTTTTCAGGGATCTCACGCTCTATTCGTATGGTATGAATGGTACAGGTTTTACCAAGTTCTGTCTTGAGTACTTGGTACTCGTTGGGGAAACGAAAATCAGTAATGATGTATACCTCTTCCTTTCCGGCGGTGATCGCAGGAATAATCTGTCGAGGCCAAAAATCTGCATCCATGGCATCACGTACAAGGCGCGTTCCCACATCTTGTAGTATGAGACGGGTGGAATCGTTCTTTTCCTCATACCAATTTTTTTGATGAATCATAAGATTCTCTGCAATTTCCCGAATCACAGGGTCATCACTGCGGGAAACTATTTTGGTGAGCTCATTTTGGAGATAGGTGCTGTAGCGCTCAAAGGTGTGGCAACAAAGGTCTTTGAGACGTTTTGCAAAAAAAAGATGTGCCGTGGGAATACCTTGATTGATATAGCGTTGTTCCAGAAAAGATCCAGCATGGTTTTTACCACTGTTTATTTTTCCAGCAAGGAGAATTATCTGTTTCTTCATATATCTAATTCCTTTTGGGGCAAAATACATCTTGTACAGATGTTTCAGTATTTTTCGTACAGAAATGAGAGGGGCGGCAACTCTGGGAAAAAGTGAAAGAGGGAGTTGGTTTTTGTATGAAAGCTTCGGCCTGCGTAAGACAGGTTTCACGTTTTGTTCCGGGAGGATATACCCGCAAATCAACAGTAAAGACGGATATGGTATTGAGTAACTCGATGTAGGACGTATAGGAGAGGGCCTTTTCGCCATAGAGACAGCTGTATTCCTCAGGTGTTTTTTCTATGCGAATTTTTTCTCCCTCTATACCATGGAGAACGTGTGATATGGTGCATCCTGCGTTTTGGGGGGAGGTACACGGATGGAGGCAGCTACGGGAACGTGCTGCCAAACACGCGCGGCTTTCCAAGAGAAAATCTCGCGTAAGCAGAGGATGCCAGAGAGGTATTCCTGGAGGAGGACGCAAGGATGAGACATCATGTGGGGATATTTCACGAGAAGGAACAACGCCACAGAGAGAGAGGGAGTGTGAGAATAGCTCTATACCGTAAGAGTTGGTAATGTTTGCTCTGCTACCGAGGATTACTTCCTTACCAAGCATGGATGCTGCCAGGGCAATCCCCGTATTTTCACAAAAGATGCGTTTTTGGGGAATCTTTTCTAAGAACACGCAAGCTGCAGTATAATCATGGCCTATGAGTATCGCTGGAAAGATCGGGAGTACCCTCGGCGAAGATTGAAAAAAGGCAGTTATTTTTTCAGAGATACGTCGAGGGACATCGCAGAAGACCAGTTTCTTTTGTTTTGCAAGCCGTGTTGCTTCCTGTGGAGAGTCTGTGATATACGCAAGGCGAGCACGATGATTTTTCCGAACAGGGGGAAGTGGTGGTATGGGGATGGAAGGGCTTTTCCTACGGTATGTACGTTGGACGGAGTCGCGAATAGTATTACGGATTTGTTTGAGGTCACCCACGGGAAGAAAGGGGTGCTCAGGAAGATTCATTTCTCCTATGACAACGGAGATGCCTGAGGAGTGCAGGGTGTCCAAGTGGTGTTTCAGCGTTTTGCGAGTCAATGCACGATTTTGTGCCCTTTCGAGGGTTCGTTTTGATACACAGAACTCATTGGATGAATCTATCACAAAGCGACAACGCAGGGGATTTCCATATTCACCGGAAAGGTGTACGGTTACACGTCGTTTCTTCTGTTCAATTTCTGTTATTTTCTGTTTGCGTGTATGAGCTGAAATGTCAGGAGGAGTAAAAAAGACATTCTGTGTTCGTTGAATTTTGCGGACCAGTTTATTTGTTATCGTAAAGGTATAGGTGTTATTCCTATGAACGTTATTAATAATGCCAGTACACACAAATTCACCTTTTGTAGTAAAAAGGGTGCAAAGCGCCCCTTTCGGAAGTATCCCCGTGGACAGGTGTAGTGTTTTCGTGTCTGCATGATATGCGCATACCGTACCACCTTCCTGTTGTGCCGCAGAACCGTCATGAGGAGAAAACATCTCTGGAGAGATGGCCCCTCGTGCATAGGCGTCGGTGAAGGTTCGGTTGAATACTCTATGCAGACGTGGATCATCCCCTTCAGATGTATCCCCTACACCGATGTTTCGAAGGTGCTCTCTCCATGCAGAGACAATCGTCCACACATAGGACGCATCTTTAATTCTTCCTTCAATTTTTACACTACCAGCTCCTATTTCAAGGAGTTTTGCTCCATGAGCAAAGAGAGAATTATCACGAAGATTAAAGGGGCGAAGGCCTTGCGAGTTTTCTGTACGTGTGTATTGACGGCGACATGGTTGCACACAGTCACCGCGGTTTCCCGCGTGTCCATACAAACTCATACTAAAATAGCACTGACCGGAGAAGGATGTGCATAGGGCTCCATGGACAAATATTTCAGGAACAATATGATGGCTGTGGCATGTCTTACAAAGGGAGTGCGCTTCTTCAAGCGAGAGTTCGCGGGAGAGATTGATCTGACCAATGCCGTGACGGCTGAGAAAGTGAATCTGTCCTTCATTATGTGTTGTCATTTGGGTTGAACTATGTATGGCGTCTGGAGAAAGGTTTTCTTTTAAAATACGAAGAAGGCCCCAATCTTGGATAATAACCGCGGAAAGCCCCATTTCAAAACACTTCTTGAGGAGATTCACGGCTGGGTGTATCTCATGATCGAGAAGAAGAGTATTCATGGTAAGGTAGGTACGAACCCCATGACGATGGGCTAATTCGAGTAGATCCGGCATCTCCTTAAGGGAAATGTTTTTTGCACGACTTCGTGCACTAAAGGCGGGGAGACCAAAAAATATAGCGTCTGCACCGGCAGCAATGGCTGCCTTAAATGATTCCGCATCACCCGCAGGGGCGAGTAGTTCCGGCAATGGTGCTGATTGAGCCATGTATATCCCAGGGAAAAGAAAAAATATATTATCTCTTCAACAGAGGAAAATAATTTTCGCCTTGCTATAATTGCATATATATTACATGTGTATTATAAGGTTTTGTAGACAGGAGTGATAATGGCTGTATTTAAAGACAATTCGGAGTCCATTGGTAATACCCCCTTGGTTGAACTTACTCATCTTACCAAGGGAGCATATGCACGGGTGCTTGCAAAAATAGAGGGGCGAAACCCCGCATTTTCTGTAAAATGCCGTGTAGGGGCAAATATGGTATGGGATGCAGAAAAAAAGGGGGTTCTTGTTCCGGGAGGAACCATCGTAGAACCAACCAGTGGGAATACGGGTATTGCCCTGGCATTTGTTGCGGCAGCACGGGGATATCGCCTTATTCTTACCATGCCGGATACCATGAGTATTGAGCGGCGCCGGGTTCTTGCTGCCTTTGGGGCCGAGGTCATTCTTACGCCGGGGCATCTCGGTATGAAAGGAGCCATAGAGCGTGCTGAAGAAATTGTGGCAGAAGGAGAAAACTTCTTTCTTCCACAGCAGTTCAAAAACCCGGCAAATCCCGAAATCCATTTTACTACAACCGGCCCTGAAATATGGCGTGACACCGATGGTACTATTGATATTTTTGTTGCAGGGGTTGGTACGGGAGGTACTATTAGCGGCGTTTCTCGATATATCAAAGAGGTGCAGCAAAAAAAGATCCTCTCCATTGCCGTAGAACCTGAAGAGAGCCCGGTTATATCTCAAACTATAGAGGGAATCCCTCTCAAGCCAGGCCCTCATAAGATACAGGGTATTGGTGCGGGATTTATTCCCGATACGCTTGATCTGTCATGTATCGATGGAGTTGAAACCGTTTCAGGAGATGCGGCGTATGAAACTGCACGACGTCTTGCCCGGGAGGAAGGACTTCTCTCTGGTATTTCCTGTGGTGCCGCAGTTTCTGTAGCACTTCGTTTGGCCCAACGTGCGGAAAATGCTGGTAAAACCATTGTTACGGTTCTTCCCGATGCGGGAGAGCGATATCTAAGCACGCCCTTATTTTCACCCCCCGCATAAGAAGGGTCGTCTATTTACTGCCCCTCTTGTCAAAACTGTGATTCCATGGTATATTACTATGTAATTACAGTTGTACCAAGGGGGAGCCGTGTCGTCCTTTCGTCTATGCGTCATTCCTGCCCGTGGCGGGAGCAAACGTATTCCCGGAAAAAACAGCAAGCACTTTTGTGGTAAGCCCGTGATCGCCTATTCGATTGAAGCGGCACAGAAAAGTGAGTGTTTTGATCGTATAATTGTCTCAACGGATAGTGAAAAAATCGGGGCGCTTGCCCGGGAGTATGGTGCTGACGTTCCCTTTATGCGCCCTGCTCATATTGCTGACGATTTTACTCCCACCCGACCAGTTATTCAACATGCAATCAAAGAGATAGAAGCCTCTGGGGTAGCTGTGAGCCACGTCTGTTGTGTATATCCCACGGCTCCTTTTATTCGTGCTGAGGATATACGCCGTGGTTTTGAGGAGTTACTTGCGCGTAAAGGGGATTTTGCTTTTTCTGTTACCTCTTTTCCGTACCCGGTGCAACGGGCTCTCTCTATCACCCCGGATACGTTTACCACCATGTTGTGGCCAGAGCATGCACAAAGTCGTTCGCAAGATCTTACTGAGGCATATCACGATGCGGGGCAGTTTTACTGGGGAACTGTTTCCGCCTTTCTCTCTGACACTCCGACTTTTGAAGGGCGTTCAATTCCTATTATTCTACCGAGACATCGTGTGCAAGATCTTGATACCCCTGAAGACTGGAAACGAGCCACCGTAATGTATCGAACGCTCATGAAGGAAGAGACGGAGTGATTCTTTTCTTCTGCACAGCTTCTTCAACCCACGGTATGGGGCATTTAATGCGGTGTCGCTCCCTTGCTATGGGGTGTAAAGAACGTGCCCTTTCATGCGGCATGATTGGACCGTCTCTCTCGTGGCAAAACAAGAACGACCGCGATCTATTCGATATATGGATTGCACGCTCATCTTGGCGCGGAGACCGTGAAGAGGCTGATAGCCTCTGTGCCTTGGCAGTGCAGTATGGGGCATCCTTTCTTGTGATCGATGACTATACTCCGGGGGAAGAGTTTCAAAAAATAGTACATAATTTCTCTCTGCCGTGGCTACAGTTTGATTATTCCGGAAATGTGTCTCTGTGGGGAGATTATATTGTTAATGCAAGTTTAGGCGCCCATGATCTTCCCTATAGGGCTGTTATACAAAATCCCGCAGCAAAATTATTTCTTGGTCCTGACTTCGCTCTTCTCCGTCCGGAATTTCGGTGTACTGATGTTCAAAAAAAGGGGCAAAACATACTTGTTTCTTTTGGTGGCGGTGATGATCGTGGGGCAGTTCTCTTTGTGGTACAAGCACTTCTTCCAGTACTGTCGGGAGAGGAACAAATCTATATCCTTTCGGGAGCGCAAAACCCTCGTAATACTGAAATTCAGCGGTGGATTTCTCACAACGGTAGGGGGCGGGTTGAGTTTTTCTGTAATCCCCCATATGTGGCCAACCTTTTTACAGCATGTCGTATGGCTGTGTTGGCTGGCGGGACAACAACCTATGAGGCGGCCTGCTGCAAACTCCCCATGATACTTGTCTCCATAGCTGAAAATCAGGTTCGCCAAGCACGGGCATGGCATAATTCTGGAGGTGCAAGGTATCTTGGTTCCTTTCCAAATGTGACCAAAGAAGCCGTGCAGAACGCGTATATGCAGCTCTCTCAATCTTCCTCGTATGTAGACCGAATATGCTCTGCCCTTTCGTGTGTTGACGGGGGCGGAGCGCAGCGTCTTGCCAAAATCATAGATGAAAGGAGTCATGATGTCCACAAACCTCTCACCTCACGCCGTGTTGATAACCGAACGACTTCGTATGCGTCCCATGACAGAGCATGATACTGATCTGGTCGTTGCTTGGCGGAATCAAGAACGAATCAAGGATATTCTTGAATACCCTCCGGATAGTGATCTTACAGCGGAACAGCACCGTGATTGGTTTTTTAAAACCAGAAATACTCGTATAGACTATGTGCTTTGTCTTCGATCATGCCACACTCCCATAGGAGTGTGGTCGCTTAAAAAGAGCGGAGAAGAACGTTTTGGATATGCATGTGAGCAGGGCCGCTACATTGGTGATACGGCCTTTCTTGGAAAGGGGTATGCCCGAGAAGCATCGGTGGCGTGGATGTGGTTTGCCTTCACCCTCCTAAAGCTTGATGCCATTGTGTCACTTCATAAGATTGATAATCTTGCGCCACAGCATATCAACGCATCCTTTGGCTTTGAGTACTTTTCATCAGCTGCCTATTCAGAACGATTTACCACTATGGTCCTGCATCGCCATGTGTGGAATCAAAATTGTTCCACCTATGCAACTCCAACTATTGAACGTCCTGAAGAAATTTTTACAAACAAGGAGGTGTAGTGGCTGTACGTATCGTTGCGGAACTTTCGGCGAACCACCAAAATGATTTTTCCATAGCTGCAAAAACGATTCGCGCCATGGCTCATGCTGGTGCTGATGCCATTAAGGTGCAAACCTATCGACCTGAAAGTCTTACCCTAAACAGTCAAGATGGTTATTTTGCTCCCCGTAAAGAGGGGTTATGGAAGGGATATACCCCATGGGAACTCTACTCAATAGCCGCCATGCCCTATGAGTGGCAACCCAAATTGCAGGCTCTTACGGAAGAACTCGGCATGACCTTTTTCTCCTCTCCCTTTGATAGACATGGTGTTGATTTTCTCGAGTCTCTGGACTGTCCCATGTATAAGATCGCCTCCTTGGAGATAAATCATCTTCCCCTTATTGAGTATGTTGCCAGTATGGGTAAACCTGTCTTAATCTCAACGGGGGCTGCAGATGAGCATGATATTGAAGCTGCTCTTGCAGCATGTCGTCGTCAAGGAAATGAGGATGTTACCTTGTTACAATGTACTTCGCACTATCCAGCCACTCGAGGCGAAGCAAATCTTCGCACGATTCCTGATATGAAACAACGCTTTGGTGTTTCCGTTGGGGTCTCAGACCATACCTTGGGGGCCTGTGTTCCCGCGGCGGCGGTTGCTCTGGGGGCAGAAGTTGTTGAAAAACACTGTACTCTTAATCGATCACACGGCGGACCTGATGCTCCTTTTTCTCTTGAGCCCAATGAGTTTGCTGAGATGGTGCGGGTTGTGCGAAATACTGAGGAAGCTCTTGGAACAGTGTCCTATGCAGTAGATGAAAAAGATCGTGTGCGTCGACGTTCTCTTTTTGCAACGCAGGATATTGCTAGGGGAGAACGCTTTCGTGAAGATAATATAGCTGTTCTCCGGCCGGGGCACGGAATACCGCCGCGTTTCTACCATGGTATTCTGGGAACACAGGCTCAAGAAGAAATTAAGAGAGGTACTCCTCTTCGCATGGAGCATATTACTCTTTAGTTTTTCTTGGAATCATCGCATGTTCTTCTAGATTCTTACCACCTCTTTAAAACACTACATATATTATATGGTATGTAGTAAATAATAAGGAGGAGCTATGAATCTCGTACGTATAAAATTGACCATATTCATCATATGCAGTATCATTCCCATGGCCATAGCGTCAGATTTTGCCGGAGGATCCGGTACAGAAGATGATCCCTATCTGATTGAAAACAGTGCTCATCTCAATGCCGTGCCAGATTCTTCTGATTCCCATTTCAGACAGGAGAGTGATATAGAATTTGATCCTGCCGATTTTCAGTCCGGCGGGGAATTTTATAATGATGGTAAAGGATGGGAACCCATTGAAGACTTCCTCGGAACCTATGACGGCAATGGCTATTCGATCTCTAATATTCGTATTGCCCGTCATGATGAGAATCGGGTGGGCCTCTTTGCAAACGTGTATGAGGGGACACTGAAAAATATCACCATTGTTAATGGGGAGATATCGGGGGATGAGTCCGTGGGAGGGCTTGCCGGGGAAATTAATAGTTCTCTGGTGGAAAATTGCTCTTTTTCGGGCAGTGTGACGGGAGATGATGAGGATATTGGCGGATTGGTGGGATACAGCAGCAACAGTCAGGTGATACACTCCTATACCACAGGGGCAGTATTCAGTACCGGAGAAGTGGTTGGCGGATTAATTGGCGGGGTTAATAACAACAGTGAGGTGGAGTATTCCGGCAGTTCTGTTCAGGTTAATTCTGATGGAGATAGAATCGGCGGTTTAATCGGGAGTAATTCCGGTGAAGTATTTCGTAGCTACAGTACAGGAGATGTAATGGGAGATGGAAGACGTGTCGGCGGGTTTGTCGGTAATAATAGCGGAACTATCAGACAATCCTCCGCTACAGGAGGTGTTTCGGGTGATGGTGAGCGTATCGGCGGGTTTGTTGGTAATCATACAGGTACCATCGAGGAGTCTTATAGTACGGGGGAGGTTTCAGGGGATGAAAGGGTAGGAGGATTTGTCGGTCGAAGCTCCGGAGATATTTCTTCTTCATATAGTAGGGCAACGGTCCTTGGACGATATTCGGTTGGCGGTTTTGCGGGATATTCCGCATCATCGAATATACAAAACAGTTACAGTACGGGTCCAGTTTCTGTATCAAGCCGTGATAGTGGCGGTTTTGTTGGACAGGAGTTTACCTCAACGGTGGAAGGATCATTTTGGGATATGGAGACCTCTGGACAGGATTCTTCTGCTGCGGGAACGGGAAAGACCACGGAAGAGCTTACAAATACAGAAACTTTTACCGATGCCGGATGGGATTTTGACTCTATATGGGGCAGGGATGAAAAGATGAATGATGGATATCCCTACCTGTTATGGCAACGTATTCCTCCATCCATTATATCCTGGCCCACGGTGGATACGGCCTATTACGGAGCAACTATGGATGATCTTACCCTTTCGGGGGGAGAGGCCGACGTAGACGGGGAATTTCTTTTTTACGATACTACGGATGAACGCCTTCCCCTGGGTGAATCGGAACATACCCTTTTGTTTCTTCCCCATGATGAAGAGACGTATCTATCTGTGGATACACTCATATCAGTACAGGTGGATCCGGCACCAGTAACGGTTTCCGCAGAGCGTCTCAGCAAAGTATATGGCGATGATGATCCACCCCTTACCTACACAGTGGAGGGGCTGCTGGATGATGATGAATTGACGGGCGAGCTTACCCGTGAGTCCGGAGAGGATGTAGGTACCTATGTGATAAATCAAGGAAGTTTGTCCGTAGAAGAGTACTACTCCCTGTCATTTTCCGCGGGTATATTTGAGATTACCCCTCGTCCTGTCAATGTGCAGGCAGATACGCTGAGCAAAATATATGGTGAGGATGATCCGGATCTTTCCTATACGGCGGATGGACTCCTTGGTGAGGACACTCTCACCGGTCACCTGGAACGTGAGTCCGGAGAAGATGTGGGCGAGTATTCTGTTCTTCAGGGATCTCTTTCTTCGGGTGAGAACTATAGTATGACCTTCGGGGAAGGTTTCTTCCGTATTCATCCCCGTGAACTGATCATTCGTGCTGATGATAGTACCATAGAAGAAGGTGGGGATGAACCCGAAGAGTATCCCGTATCCTATGAGGGGTTTGCCTTTGATGATGATGAATCTGTGGTTACGGGGTTGATTGTGGTGCGTGTCCCCGGGGATACCGTGGGAACCTATGCGATTGTTCCCTCAGGAGCAGAGGCGGACAACTACACTATCACCTTTGAAAATGGAGTTTTTACCATTACGGAGTCCACCGATATAATCTATGAGGATGAAGTAGCCCATGGAGGTGCATCCCGCGGTGTCTATTTTGGAGAAACCCCCGTATCCCTCTGGGATGAGACCGTAGATATCTTTGTGGTGACGGGTGATGCTGCACAGGTCAGTATTACCATCTATGACATGGTTGGAAACGTCATAGATCGTCAGGAAGCCCCTGCGCAGACACGTGAGGCCGGACGATTTACGTGGGATCTGCGAAATCGCCGGGGTATGCGTGTTTCTGCCGGGTCGTATGCGGTAATTGCCACGGTGGAATATGATAACGGTACAGTAGAGCGCTACCGGGGTGTCCTCGGGGTACGTGAGTAGTAGTTTCCAGGTGTTGTTATTTATACAAAGGGAGGTCGGTAGGCCTCCCTTTTTTAGTGTGACCGTACTTGATCTTGTCCTATCCACGCAGATTTTGATTTGAAGTATGATCCTGATGAACTAGGGCATGGCGTTGCTTTTTCACGAGTATAGTTGCTGAATTAGAAAAGCCGGTCACCACAGAACGAGGATTGAGTGTGAGTTGTATATAGCCTGTATGCTCTTTTTTATAATAGAGCATATCCGCTTGCCGTAGTCAAATCACGTCTTTTCTTTGGATGATATCTGGGAGAACTAGGGGATACGTGTGATCATATTAAGATCAAAAAACAGTGCAAGGGCTTGCCATTCTGTATGGGGAAAGCGTAAGCCCCCTTCTTCTTCCCCATATTTTGCCCGCAGACGTTTTGCCAAATCGATATTGAGATTCAGGACACCTAAGCCACGCATGCCCCAGTTTTCAAAAACCCGCTTGCTTATTTCACGAAAAGAGATGATCTGCATGGTATCGTGGCGGGTATCCTTATTGATACGACAAAAGGTTTCATTGAGGGGGAAAAAGGGGCCTTCAAGAATTTGGAGAAAGTGCGTCTCCGATGCAAGGAGAACCCCACTGATGTTATTTTCCGCGTTTCGTTCTCTACTTTCATTCATAATACTTTCAACAGCATCCCTGGTAAGCTGTGTGGTCATGCGACTTTTGTAGATTACACGATACATAGGGAGAACCTCCTTAAAAATGGGTTAGGCACAGGGAAAATTCATTTGTCTGCTTCGTTCATATAGCAAAAGAGACGCAGCAACCGACACATTGAGAGATTCTACTTTTGGATCCATCGGTATGGAGAGACGGCTATTGCATATCTTTTGCAGATAGGGAGGGATACCGCGATGTTCTCCGCCGGTAATAAGTACGGTTGGTTTTGAGAGATTTATCTGGTCAATACGGGTCTCTCCGCCACTTTCTGCACCAACAATTTGTACTCCTGCTTGTTGAAGTAGTTCGAGGGTTTTCAGCAAGTGGGCCGGCTTTATAATGCGCATATGATCGATGGTGCCGGCGGATGTTTTTGCTGCGGTTCCATTGAGTCCAACCGTACCCTTTCGTTCGAGGAGTATGGCGGAGACACCAAAGGCGGTTGCCGTACGGATAATAGCACCAAAATTTCCTGGATCTTCGAGAGAAGCAGGCACGAGAAAGAGAGGTGTTTCTTCTTTTTCTAAAATATCTTCAATGGTAGATTCTGGATCATAAGATCGCACCGTTTTATACGCAACAACCCCTTGATGACTTCCTCTGGGGACCATTTTATCCAATTTTGTTGCGGGAATATTCGCATAGGGGAGCTTCTCCTTTTTTACTCGTTTCATGAGAGAAAATAGAGCTCCTTGTTTATTTTTATCAGTAAAGTATATCTTATCAATGGTTTGAGGAGAACCATGTACCAGCTCGGTTACCGCATGAATACCAAACACTTGTCGTTCCGGCTGATTAATCTCTTTTTTCTTCTGCATAGGTATAATCTTTCCTAAAGGGTTTCGTTTCAAAATATATTTATCGAAGCTGATAATCTGCAATAATTTTAGACTGTATGCATATGGGTATTTTTCTTCTTATTCTTCTCTGTGTGACTGTGGTTTTGCTTATCTGGCCGCATACGCTACATGTAGAGCGTAGGGACGGTGCAGGATACATCAAAATTCGTTTATTTCTTTTTACCTATCGATACGCCAATGGTGAGTGGTCTGGCTGTTTTATACGGGATAGGCGCAGATACAGTAGAAAAAAGAAAAGAGTACCGCTTCTGTGTCGAAAAAAGCTAATGCTGAATCTCCTGTCTCATGGTCTACCGATCAAGAGACCTCTTTCCATGAAGCTACGGACACACAGCACCGGAAAATTGATGAGCCCCAGCATACCAGAAAGACTACGCAAGAACGCAAAACGCATACTCGTTATGATCGGCCTCCACGCTTGTGGAATAGAATATATCGTATTTTGGTAAAAATTGCACAGAAAGCTCGTGATATTTCTGTCTTGGTATATATGGTATGGAAGGACGCTCGGCAGATGCATCCCATGGTGAAACCCTTTATATGGTTTGGAAAAACAACGGTGATGCGAATATGTGGAATTATTCGTCCCACCACGGCATATCTCCATTGTTCAGGGGGAGTGGAAGATCCCTATGAAACAGCGCGAATATCAGTCTTGGTTACTGGAGCGGCAGCGCATCTTCATTCGCGATTCCCCTATCGAGTCTCCTTTACTCCTCGGTTTGACCATGGACAGGAGTGGCATGTTGAAGGGGCTTGTACTTGTAGATTCTGCCTAGGACAGCTCTTTCTCTTTGGGGGTCTCACGGTGATTTCCTTTCCCTATCTTGCCACATATCGGCTCTGGCGGTATGTAGGACGAAAGAAACAGAAGGAGGATATATGATTTGGGTTGTGGGTGCTACGGGCTTGGTGGGCTCAGAGCTTGTGCGACAGTGTCGGAATAGAAATATACCCGTATTGACAGATCGGATTGATATCCGTACTATGGACGCCGTATCTTCCTTTGGACGAGACAAGTCAATAAGGACAATTATTAACTGTGCCGCCGTAACAAATGTTGATGCGGCAGAAGAAGAGAGAAGGAGGGCGTGGGAAACAAATTGCTGCGGTGCAGAGAATCTTGCCTGCCTGGCCCGTGAAAAGAACGCCCTCTTCATTCATCTATCTACAGATTATGTATTTTCAGGAACCTATGGGGTTGCCTTGCACGAAGAGGATCAGCCCAATCCCTGTAATTATTATGGAGAAACAAAGTTGGCAGGGGAGAGGGCTATAGCTCAGCAGAGAGGGCGGTATTATATTGTGCGTACTTCCTGGGTATACGGTATGGCAAAGAATGGTTTTATTCGCTCTATTGTAGCAAAAGCAGCTGCAGGTACTGCCTACGCGGTGAATACTCAGTGGGGAGGAGCAACCAACGCTGCAGACCTTTGTGATGCCCTGCTGCACATTGTAAAGACCCCCGATGCTCCTTACGGAATCTATCACGTGTGTAATCCCGGAGCGGTAACACGGTACATGCTTGCAGAAATGGGGTGCGGTTTTGCCCGTGAGGCCGGACTGATAGATCACTACGAACCGATTATCCCCGTTGGGGATGACTACTTTTCGGTTCGGGCGCCTCGCCCCTCGTGGTCGTATCTATCACCACACCGTTTTGAAAAAGCGTTTTCGCATCCTATCCCATCTTGCCAAGATTCCTTGAAACAATTTATGTATGAGTTGTGTGAAGCGGGGAAGAAATTGTAGGGAGAGAATGATTTCTGTGCGTAAGAAATCATATACACACGTAATAGTTCAGGAATTATATTAGAGGTCGCAAGTTATACTTTATGGAGGTTTAGAAATTATGCCACTTATTGAATCAGTACAGGCACGGGAAATCCTTGATTCTCGAGGAAATCCAACAATTGAAGTAGATGTGTTCCTTGAGTCCGGTGTTATGGGCCGCGCTGCTGTTCCTTCCGGAGCATCTACGGGCGAACATGAGGCTCTTGAACTTCGTGATGGTGATAAGAGCAGATACCTTGGAAAGGGTGTTCTTGAAGCTGTAAAAAATGTAAATGAAAAGATCGGTCCTGAGCTTGAGGGTGAAAATTCTCTTGATCAACGTGGTATTGACAAAATGATGTTGGCCCTTGATGGCACTCCTACCAAGAAAAATCTTGGGGCGAATGCAATTCTTGGGGTTTCCCTTGCGACAGCAAAGGCAGCAGCAAATTTTCTTGATATTCCTCTATATCGCTATATCGGTGGAACAAACACGGTTACACTGCCCGTTCCCATGATGAATATTATCAACGGCGGTTCTCACTCAGATGCTCCTATTGCATTTCAGGAGTTTATGATTCGCCCCGTGGGAGCAACGTCCTTCCGTGAGGGGCTTCGCATGGGTGCAGAGGTGTTCCATAGCTTAAAGAGTGTATTGAAAGAACGTAAGTTGAGCACAGCCGTTGGTGATGAAGGTGGTTTTGCTCCGGAGCTTGATGGTACCGAAGATGCCCTTGAGTCTATTATGAAAGCCGTTAAAAATGCAGGATATACCCCCGGTCGAAAAGAAGATGGTGGAGATGTGTCTATTGCTCTTGACTGTGCCTCTTCAGAGTTCTTTGAAAATGGAAAATACAACTATGCTAAGTTTGAGGGTGAAAATGGCGCTGTGCTTTCCTCCGAGGAGCAGGCAGAGTATCTTTCACAGCTTATCGAAAAATACCCCATTGATTCCATCGAAGACGGTATGGATGAAAATGATTGGGATGGCTGGAAAAAAGTTACGGAGAAAGTCGGTGATAAGTGTCAACTTGTTGGGGACGATCTCTTTGTAACTAACGTTGAGTTCCTTAAGAAAGGTATTGATACAGGGTGTGCAAACTCCATCCTTATCAAGGTTAATCAGATCGGTACTCTTTCTGAAACGCTTGATGCTATAGAAATGGCACATCGTGCAGGATATACTTCTGTAACGTCTCACCGTTCCGGTGAAACAGCAGATGATACCATTGCTGATATTGCCGTGGCGACAAATTCTGGACAGATTAAGACTGGTTCTCTAAGTCGTTCAGATCGTATGTCAAAATATAATCAGCTTCTTCGTATTGAAGAAGAACTTGGTGATCTTGCTGTGTACGGATGGAACGCCTAAGATAATTGTTACTTTTGGGAGGACTGCCAAGGCAGTTCTCCTTTTTTTTCACACTCACGAGCGCAAAAATGGAATATATTCTTTATATAAGTGATAGTACGACAGAAGTTCATCCTGTAGAGTCGGTCCTTGAGTCTCTGCCCTTTTCCTGTGTTACTGCATCAAGTTTTGATGAAGGGTGTCGTATTATTAACACTCAGAAGGGCGTTTGTTTTGCTGTTGTTATTTCCCATGCTCTTACGAAAGATTTTGCCGGAAATTTCATTCTACCTGAGTGTATAAAAAAACAATCTCTTCCTATCATTTTGTATCAGATACCTGATACCCCGACGGCGGGGGTGATTGGAAAAAACAATATTGTTGCTTCCATTACTATTGAGGATGAGAATCACCAAGAGCTGCTCAAAACAACCATAGAAGAGCTTCAGCGAAATATGCATACTAAGGCAATTGTTGTGGATGATGATCCTTTCTTCCGCAAATTAATTTGTGATATGCTCCGGTTAAAGCTTTATGATGTTATTGGGGTATCCGTTCCCTCTGAGGCAATTGCTGCTCTAGAAGAGTATCCCGATACAAAACTTCTCATAACTGATTACTCAATGAAGGAAATGAATGGGTGTGAACTGACACGACATATTCGTAAAATGTATGGTCGCGAAGAGCTCGTCATTGTTGGTATTTCTGCGTACAGCGATTCAGATACACCGGGAAATTTTATAAAAAGTGGGGCAAATGATTTTCTGGTGAAACAAAGTCTTTTTGCTGAAGAGTTTTATTGCCGCATTAGTATGGCCATAGCCAACATTCACTACATTTCTCGCATTCGAAACAATGCAACCCATGATGAGTTGACAGGATTGTACAACCGGGCCTATTTTTTTGAAACCGGTCAAACCCTGGTGTCAAATAGTATTCGTAATCATATCACGCTTCTTTGTGTCACCATCGGAGTAGCAAATTATTCCTATCTTCTGCAGGAGTTTGGTACTGCATCGGTTGATTTTGCTATTTACCGCCTTGGAGAAAAACTCAATGCACGGTTTCGTTCTTCCGATATTCTCGCCCGCATTTCACAAAATACCTTCGCTCTTCTTGCGGTAAATTTTCAGCAAAGCTCCATTGAGTCTGTCTTCTCAAAATATATTCGTTCCATGGAGAACGAACCTATTCATCTCCCGCAACAGGGAGAAAAAATTACCCTTCGTTTAAAAATCGGTGCAGCACGAGTAGAAGAGGCAGATACTATTCAAATACTTCTCGCACGATCACAAAGGGCACTTTCTACAGCACATGAAACAGGTAATCCTTCACTCATTATTCATTAATACTGTCGAAGGTCTTTCACGAAAGATTTCTTCCGTGAAAGACTGAGATACTTATTTAAACTCAGAAATACTAGTAAAATCAAGGGTTGCAAAAAGATCATTCAAGGTTTCCGCACGACGTATGTGAACTACTGACCCATCACTGCGAAGAAGCAGTTCAGCAGATCGGAGTTTTCCATTGTAGTTAAATCCCATGGCGTGACCGTGCGCGCCCGCATCGTGAATGGCGAGAAAATCTCCCCGTTCAATGGGAGGAAGCTTCCGATCAAGGGCAAACTTATCATTATTTTCACAAAGTGACCCAGCAACATCGTACACCTCTGTGGCTTCAGCTGTTTCTTTTCCAAGCACCGTGATATGGTGATATGCTTCGTACATTCCGGGGCGCATAAGGTTTGCCATAGTTGCATCTACACCAACAAAGGTTTTATAGGTGTTTTTTATGTGGCGAACCTTTGTAACAAGATACCCGTAGGGACCGGTTATCATCCGACCACATTCCATATAAATTTTGAGCGGAGAAAGGCCTTTGCCGGTAATTAAGGTTTCGTATTCCTTTCGGATTCCTTCGCCAACGGTTTCAAGATTTACTGGCCTTTCTTCGGGAGTATAGGGGATGCCAATACCACCGCCAAGGTTTACAAATTCAAAGGTAATACCCAAGGATTCTGTCAGTTCACCGATCACTTCAAAGAGTAAGCGCGCTGTTTCTACAAAATACTGCTCATCAAGCTCATTTGATGCAACCATGGTATGCAAACCAAAGCGCGTAATGCCCTTATCCCTACACGCCGCAAATCCTTCAAAAAGCTGTTCACGGGTAAAGCCGTATTTTGCATCTGTTGGATTTCCAATAATGTCATTACCACTTTTCAACTCTCCCGGGTTGTAACGAAAGCACACAAGGTCAGGAAGCTTTCCTACGGTATTCTCGTAATAGTCAAGATGAGAGATATCATCAAAATTAATGATTGCTCCGAGCTCTGCTGCGCGTTTAAACTCACCAGCTGGCGTATCATTTGACGTAAACATGATCTCTTCACCGACGCTACCCACGCGTTCTGAGAGTTCAAGCTCCGCTAAAGACGAGCAGTCGAAACCAACGTTCTTCTTTTGTAAAAGCTTCATTAAGTACGGGTTTGGAGCTGCCTTTACTGCATAATACTCCTTGAAATCCGCCCAAGAGAAGGCTTTTTGGAAGCGATCAAGATTCTCAATAATTCCCTGTTCATCATATATATGAAAAGGGGTTGGATGGGTTTTTGCAATTTCTGCAATCTGTTCCCGGGTAAAGGGAAGTTTTTCTTGTGGCATACTGCCTCTTTTGATTTTTGGTATAGTATGTCACAAAATATGTTACCGCGAGGTATTACTGTTAGACTTGTTTACAATATGGTCGTATCGCCGCAAGAGCATCATGGTTTGAAGACAGTATTTTACTGGTTCGTATTGTATCATGAGGACTATACCAATAAAAGGCATCGTGCACTGTGAGTGTAATGGTGCCGTGAAGATATCGACATTTGAAGAAGTGTATAAAAAAATCCCCTACACGTGTTTGGGCGATCACGTGTTCAGGCATAATATCTATGGAGAGCTCCTCACGTATTTCTCGTATTAGGCATTGGCGGAGTCGCTCTCCTGGCTCGCATTTTCCTCCGGGGAATTCCCAAAAACCGCCGTGCTGTTCACCGGAGGCTCGTTTCGTAAGAAGAACCTTCCCGTTGTATACAATAACTGCAGCGCAGACCTTACGCACGAATATCCTGAATTATTTTCTCCGTGAGTGGATCGGGTGCTAGGCCCAGCTCCTGAAGCAATTCCTCCTGTGTACCTTGATCAATAAATCGATCAGGATATCCATAGGAAAGGAGTTTTGGCACATGGGATAGGGCACCACGGTGAGCTCCTTGCTGTAAAACCTGAAGTAGTTGCGCTCCCGCACCATTTATTAGAGAATTGTTTTCCAGGGTAATAACGGTATCATAGGCAGAAAAAAGTGAGTAGAGTCTATCATGTGGAAGGGGCTTTACACAGCGAAGACTTGTAACATCAGAAAGAATCCCAGCTGAATGGAGTTTTTCCTGTACGGCACAGGCCGTTGGAAGGAAATCGCCTACGGGGAGCAATAACACTTTTGCTCCGGGGAGTGTTTTCACTTGTTGAGGTAGAAACTCTTTTTTTCCCTGAGGTGCATATGCAGGTGGTGCAGCAGGAGTTGTGCCGCGTGGATAGCGAATAAAAACAGGGCCCTCTATTTCATAAAGCGCGCTGTATAGCATATCTTTCAGATCTTCTGCTGAAGAGGGGGTAAGGATGGTACAGTTGGGGATGGTGGTTAAATAGGAAAGGTCAAAGGCGCCATGATGTGTTGGCCCATCGGCTCCCACTAGCCCCGCACGGTCTATGGCAAAGACAACGTTGAGCTTCTCTAAGGCAATATCATGAATAATTTGATCAAAGGCACGTTGCAGAAAAGAAGAGTAGAGGGCAAAAACCGGTTTTTGTCCAGCCAAGGCTAAGCCTGCACTGAAGGTTGCTCCGTGTTGTTCTGCAATTCCCACATCAATAAGTTGCTGTGGGAGTTCCTTTTCAAACGTCTCAAGTCCTGTTCCGTTAGGCATTGCGGCGGTAATGGCAAGGACACGAGCATCCTTTCTTGCTATCTCAAGGAGTGTACTGCCGAAAATGGAGCTCCATGATGGGGTCTTTTGCGAACTTTCTTTGCGTACTTCACCGCTCTCTATATCAAAGGAGCCAATACCATGAAATTTCGTCGCATTTATCTCAGCTGGTTCATACCCTTTTCCTTTTTTGGTAAGGGTGTGTATGAGAAGCGGTCCTTTGTTTTCATCTCGTGCGTAGGTCAAAACATGAAAAAGTTCTTCGAAGTTATGCCCATCAATGGGGCCCAGATATTTAATACCCATATCCTCAAAGAGTTTGCCTGGGGTAAAGGCTTTTTTTAAGTTGTCGTCAATACTGTGGCCGAGGTGTTGTAGTTTCTTTCCCAGAGATGCCGGAATCTGATCAAGGGTATTCCAAATATTTGATTTGAGACGTGTATACCGTTTGTCCGTAATGATTTTTGTAAGGTAAGTAGACATGCCACCTACATTGGGAGCGATAGACATCTCATTATCATTCAGAATTACAATCATATTGGTATTGCTGTGGCCAAGATTATTAAGCCCTTCGTAGGCAAGACCACCGGTCATAGCTCCATCGCCGATTACACTGACAATGTTATGTGTTTCCTTACGAAGGTCGCGGGCAAAGGCCATCCCCAAGGAGGCAGATATTGAGGTTGAAGCATGTCCCACCGTTAAGGCATCGTGAGGACTTTCTGTGATATGGGGAAACCCGCTTATTCCATTATACTGCCGGAGGGTGAAAAATTGCTCTTTTCGCCCTGTGATAATTTTATGAGTATAAGCTTGATGTCCCACATCCCAGATAAACTTATCTTTTGGGCTATCAAAGAGATAGTGCAGGGCAAGGGTTAGTTCCACAACTCCGAGACTTGGAGCGATATGTCCACCAGTTTTACTTACGGAATGTATCAGAAATTCGCGAATTTCAGTAGCTAGAGCTGGAAGATCTTTGGTGGATAGTTCTTTGAGATCCTGTGGAGATGTTATTGTATCGAGTAAACTCATAGTGATTTCCTTTTGGAGTAACCAAGGTATACTGTAAAATAATTCCTGCTGTTGGTTGGATAAAGGAATGGCTGTTTTTACTTGTAAATTATAAAAAAACAGTATACTGTGTAGTATGTATCGGTATTATTGGAGCAGGTATGATTACGGTTCTTGCCAGTATTTCTCATAAAAATATCCGTGAGGGGTTACAAAAGACTTTTTCTCGCACAAAGGCGGAATTTATCACGTGCCGACGACCATATGCTTCTATTGTAAAGGCACGTCAATATACTCCCGATGTGATTATTATTGAAATCCTGGAATGTACTCAAGACGAACTTTCCATAATTCGCCTCATACGAAAACATCCTGAGATCTGTCATACGCCCCTGTTGGTATTTGGCCCTGCTTGTTCTGAACAATGCCGTGTAGGTATGGAAAAAATGGGAGTAACAACCTATGTTGCAGCCCCCATCTCCGTAAAAAAAATACTCCTTGCAGTGCAAGTTGTTCTTCGAGAAACCATGACCACAGCATCAAAAAAAAAGAATGGAGAGAATCCCACACAGGATGTTACTGCAGAAATGACGGCCCAGCTTTTTGATCCTCAGGTGCTCCCCACAAAAAAAATAGCACTCATGGTTTCCCATATTGATTCTCTGGTTGCCTTCCCGACAACCTTTGCGTCTGTCTTGCGGCTCACAGAAGATAACTCAAGTAGTGCAAGTCAGTTAGGTCGAGCTATTGAAAGTGATTCTTCAGTTGCAGCCGAGATTCTCCGTTTAGCAAACTCAGTGTATTATGCTGCGCGAAATAGACGCATTGATTCTCTACGCCAAGCGATTGTGCGTATTGGCTTTTCTCAAACAAAAACAGCTGTTCTTTCCATGTCTGTGTTAAAACATTTTAATAGTAGATCTCCCAGTACCGGGTTTAGTTACAGAGAGTTTTGGTTTCACTCCCTTGCTGTGGCTATTATCGCAGAGAAGCTCGCAAAAAAAATTTCCGGTATCCGTAGTGACGAAGCCTTTGCCCTTGGTTTACTCCATGGACTCGGTGCTTTGATGATGAATGAGTATCTTCCCACTACTTTTCAAAAAATACTTGATGGAGCTACGGAAGAAGGATCACCATTCACGTACTACCAAGATAGCACCATGTCGGTAAATCACCTCGATTTGCTTGCCTATCTTTTTACTATTTGGAAATTACCGAACTCCTTTAGTTCAGCAATCCGTATTTTTGACCGGTTGCACAACACTGCTTCCGATGTACAGAAAAACAGCCTTGCAGTAACCATATCCCTTGCAAAATCTATGGCATACGGTTTTGATATCGGCTATACAACCGATTGTTCTGTGCACCACTTTGAGTATGGTCTTCTCCATACCTTCGGTATTCATAAGGGGATTACGGACACCTTTATCCACACTCTATATTCAGAGCTCAATCTCTATAACAGCATTGTTAATATTGACGATCGGACCTACCCCCGAAGAAATAAGCCAGTTCATGAGACAGAAAAAATATCCCTGCTATGTTGTTTTTCCGGCGAATTTATGTGGTCAGCGCTCTATGAATATATCCGCCAATCAGACCGATATTCCATACGCCATTGTGAGGATGTACAAACTTTAGAACAGGTTCTTTCTGAGCAAGATGCTGAATACATCGCTCTTTTTCCAGCGTATACGAAAGATATGAAAAAGCAACTGCAGCTCTGTGATGCCAGGGGCGTTCGTGGGTTAGTTATGGACGTCTCCAAAACCCTGCGCTCTATTGACTTTGAAACGTGTATTATTGCTGAATATCCCGTTGATTTGCGCAATGTTCACATGGTGTTACAGGCGCTTAATATGAATAGTGTGAGTAATGACATGAGTGATCGGGCCATAAAATATCTTCTTCCGCTTACCAAGGGTCCCGTCACTCATGAAAAGCGGAATGCTTTGGTAGTATATCGTTCTACCCAAGGATATACCAAGTTGTATCACCATATAAAGCGCTATGATTGGCCAAGCTTTAATAAGTTCATCTATGGACACAAGGCGCTTCAATATGCAAAAGATTCCTCTGCAAAGGTGACTCATTACTTTCTGGAATGGAAAGCTCCTTTTACTGAATGCGCAGAGAGCCTCCAAGAGCTTAAAAAACACACTGGCTCACAGAATGCACAGTATATTGTGTTTTATGAAGGAGTGGGGGAAGAGTCTTCGCAAGACCTTCACCTTCTTAGTACGATCTCAGACATAACTCTCGTCAATTTGGCAGATGAGTCAGATTGTGCTTCCTTACATACCATTCTTTCATAGAATATATCAAGGCACGTAGAGCTGCTGCCCATTATCGTCGGTAATAATTTGATTCATGGAATCATCCGGTTTCTTCGATGAGGATGCAAGGGGAACTTCTTGTGTTGGACGTGAACGTGCATCACGCGGCTGAATATTTTCGATAAAGTTCTTTTCAAATTCATCCAGCTCAAGAGGAGATTCATCCTGTACCGGTGGCTTTGGGCTGCTTTTTTTAGGAACTTTCCCCTTCGGGGCCACTGATGGGGAAGGAGATTTCTGCTGTTTTTCTTTTACCGAGGTAGTTTGTTTTTTCCTAGTATTTTGGTACTGTTGTGAGTGCTCTTTTTTGTCAGGGGTGTCCTGTTTTTTTCCCAGTATAGAGGAATAATCAGCTGCAAAATTTCCAAACAGATGGGTTACTTTTTCAGCTTGAGTTACCCGTTTTGCTAAATCACGAATCTGAAGATTCGTATCTGAGACATATTCGCGGAGTTTATTATCGAGTTCTTCTGAAATATGCCCTACCCGTGTATCAATAAGGGATGATTTATTTTCAATGGTTTTAGCCATGCTGTCGATTTTTTCGTTAATAATTTCAGAGTTCATAGACTTTAACTGGGCAAGCTCTTTTTTAAGGATCATCACATCCTCTTTACCGCGAGTTGCTTCCTGCATCAACTCTCGTTTTACCTGAGAAAGCTCTTTCTCAAACTCTTCCTTGAAAGAGGATATGCTGTTCAATACTTCTGTTTTTACTCCACGAATACCAGCATGTAATTCTTTTATCTCATCGTCCATGAGGGAATCAACGAACTGTGAAAGGACTTCTTTCATCTTTGCCTTATTTTCCGACATACAAACTACTCCTCATTAAAACAGGGGGATGACTGTATAGGCATAATAATAGTACAAAAAGGACAGCTTGGCAGATATAAATTGATCTGCCTGCACAAAAAAGGACGGTCCATTTTATTCCGTGTATTTAGGAGATGCGCAGACTATCAATGGCGTTTTGGTAGGAACGCTGTTTAAAAATGTAACTGCCGGCGACAAGTACATCAGCTCCTTGTTCGACACAAAGCCGTCCTGTCTTATCCGTAATTCCCCCATCGACTTCAATATGAATAGGATGATTCATCTTGTCAACCAAGGCTTTTACCGCGGAGATCTTCTCCAGCACTTCCGGGAGAAATGATTGCCCGCCGAATCCTGCATAGACTGACATAAGAAGAACAAGGTCAATTTTGTCTAAGTAGTCCGTGAATGTTGATATGGGGATATCTGGGTTGACAGACACACCAGCTTTGCATCCTAAGGAAGCGATCTTGTCAAGGGTTTCAGGTAGGTCCTGACAGGCGTTTGCATGAACTGTTATGTAGTGTGCACCGGCAGCAGCAAAGGCTTCAAGATATCGTTCCGGCTGAGTAACCATGAGATGTACATCCAACGGTTTATCCGTGAGTGTATGCACTTTTTCGATAATCATTGGCCCAAAACTGATGTTGGGCACAAACATACCATCCATGACATCGCAGTGGATCCAATCTGCGCCAGCATTATCTATGTCGTGGATATCCTTTGAAAGATGCGCAAAGTCTGCTGAGAGAATGGAAGGTGAAATAAGGGGGGACCTCACGATGGTACTCCTGAGTAAAGATTATGTTGTTTGATATATTTTTGCACAGCCGGGTGAAGCAGCCCCGTACATGTATAGCCTTGTGCACAGTAGGTACGAAGTGTTGTTGAACTGATACCCCAAAAGGGTGAGGGAACTGAATGAATCTTTTGTACCGGTAGGTGCTGTGGAGTAGACATGGCATAGCCCGGACGTTCAACCACGGCGAGGTGTGCAAGCTTTAAAATTTTTTCGTAAGAACGCCACCGAGGAAAATTTGAAAGATTATCTGAGCCGATAATAAAGAAGATTTCTTGGGGCATGCGTTCTTCCCGTATTTCACAGATTGTGTCAACGCTGTAGGAAACGCCAGCCCGCGCACCTTCTTTGTCCCAGAGCTCAAAGGAGGGGTATTCCTTGATGGCAGCTGCTACAAGATTGCATCTATGCGCAAAGGATGTTTGCAAACTTTCTTTCTGGAAGGCATGGTTCTTGGTGGGAATAAAGAGTACTCGGTGAAGATCCAGATATTCTTGCACAAGATGCGCCATGGAAATATGACCTGCATGGGGCGGGTTAAAACTTCCTCCAAGAAGAGCAATTCGTTCTTTCAAGACACTTACTCTCTCTTTTTCTCTAACATTTCCTTGAGGGCCTGTACCTTCTTCTCATCGTACGATGTGGCTTGGAGACGTTCAATGTATACTTCCGCCTCAGCATAGCGTTGCCCGTAAATAAGGCTCCGAGCTAAGGAATCAGTCACTTCATTGATACGTTTTGTCTCAGGAAAGCTTTTTAGAATGTCTTCATAGTACACAACCGCTGAGTTGTATCGATCAATAATTGTATAAAAATGTGCATTGTTCATGGCTTTTTCTACAAATTTTTCGTAGATACTGTCTAAGTATGTCTGAGCAGAATCTGCGTACGGACTGTTTGGGTATGTCGCGACAAATCGATTGAATCGTTGCTGCGCACGCCGAAGAATTGCGATGTCTCGTTCGACAATAGGTGCTTCATAGTAGAGAGCCAAACCGAGCTTAAAAAGCGCCTCTTCCCGCAGGGGAGATTGAGAAAACCGAGCAAGCACTTCTTCATACTCAATAGATGCCTCCCGGTAATTTCCAAGGGCGAATTTTGTATGTCCTGCCATGAGATAGAGAGAGTCACGACGCTCAATATCAGCAGCGCAATTTCGTATCACATCATCAAAAAGGGTGTTGGCACGACGATAACTTTCTCCATGATAGCGTTCTAAACCATCAACATACTTTTGCTGACATCGTGTTAGTTCAAGAGCATCTTCCTGTGCTAAAAGCAGAGCCGGAAAAAGAAGTAGTGTACATAGACTCAGTCGTGCTGTTATTTTCATATCACCTCGCTTAAACATTACTCGTAAAAATAGATTTTTGTTATATATTATGCTAGTACTTTTGTATTTAGTATATCCCTGACATTTATTATTCATCGGGAATTTCTATGCCGAATCAGTTTATTATTCATCAACTTCGTGTTCCAGCAGACTACAGCTATGATGATCTTTTGCGACGACTTTCACGGAAAATACGTATTCCCCGACGCTTTATTGAGCACGTGAAAATAACATCACGCTCCATAGATGCTCGAAAAAATCCTACCTACGTACTCTCCCTTGTCTTTTCCTTAGTACCGTCATACAATAAAACGACGTCCCGTCTTCAACAGTATCATCCACCCAGTCGACTCCATATACCCGCTATTCCTCCGGCAGAGAAGCCACCCATTGTTATCGGTGCTGGCCCTGCGGGGCTTGCCGCAGCCTATGTATTAGCGGAGGCAGGGACATGCCCCGTAATATTGGAACAGGGACCAAATGCAGAGGTGCGACAGAAAGATATTCTTCAATTTTGGAAAGAGGGAATATTGAACCCTTACTCAAATATGCTGTTCGGGAGGGGGAGCTGGCCTTTTTCAGATGGAAAGCTTACGTGTCGTAGTAAGAATCGGAGAGAAGTTGCTTTCTTTCTTGATCTGCTCATAGATGCAGGAGCTCCTCCATCTATTCGTGTTGATACACATCCCCATATTGGTACAGATGTCCTTATGAAAATCATTCCTCGAATTCGCAAAAAAATAGAACAGCGAGGCGGTGTCTTTCTATTTAACACCGCCCTCAAGGATATGCGTATTGTAGATAATCGTCTTATTTACATTGACACCGCAGAAAAAACATATCCTGTTGATACGCTGTTCCTTGCGACCGGACATAGTGCACGAGATGTGTATTCTCTCTTACACGAAAAAGGGGTTCCCCTTGGAAAGAAGGGGATAGCCATGGGGGTACGAGCAGAACTTCCTCAATCCTTGCTTAATACCACTCTTTATAAAGCAAAAACGCCCGTCTTTGGCCCCGCAGAATTCAGGGTTCGTCGCCGATCAGAAAAAACAGATCGTTCTGTATACAGCTTTTGCATGTGCCCCGGCGGTGTTGTCGTATCGTGTGCCTCATCAGCAGGCAAAATAACTACCAACGGAATGAGCTATTCAAAACGCAACTTATATTGGGGAAATGCAGCGTTTCTGGTTCCACTTTCTCACGAAGAGTATGGGGGAGATGCCCAGGATGTTCTTGCGGGAATACGATTTCAGGAACGATGGGAAGCGAAAGCCTTTGTAGCTGGGGGCAAAACCTACGCTCTCCCTGGATCGACCCTTGCCGACTTTCTAGAAAATAGAGCTCCCACAACACTTCCCCCGTCTCCATCTGCATTCAGAGTCACCCCGGCAAATCTTCGGACATTACTCCCCTCTCTTGTACAAGAGGCGCTTTGTGAAACTTTGCCAGGCTTCCTCCATTCACTTGGGCAGGATGATTTCTCCCAGGTAATTCTCTATGGGGTTGAAACGCGAAGTTCTTCACCTGTACAGATCTTACGCAACAGTACTGGTGAATCACGTGGGGTTGATAACCTCTACCCCTTGGGTGAAGGAGCAGGATATGCCGGAGGTATTGTGAGTAGCGGGGTTGATGGAATACGTAGGGCCTTACAATTTCTCGAGAGGCGGGAACAACAGGAAGCTGTCCCCGCTAATATTGATTAATGGTGAAAGAGCCGGGTTCCTGTAAAACACATGGTCATATCATATTCGTTACACGCATCGATAACAGCATCATCCCGCACCGATCCACCAGGCTGAATGACATATGAAACGCCACTTCTGCTAGCCCGGTCGATATTGTCACGAAAGGGAAAAAAGGCATCTGACCCCAGGACGACCCCGGATATTCCATCAAGAATTTTCCGCTTTTCCTTTTCAGAAAAAACCGGTGGTGGGGTAATAAACTGCTCGTTCCACCGCTTCATCTCTGCCGGACTTATATCTTTTTCAAGATAAAGGTCTATGGCGTTGTTCATTCCAGCCCGGTTCATATTTTCACTAAATGCAAGACTTTGCACCTGCTCGGATTGGCGTAAAAACCATTTGTCGGCCTTTTCTCCAGCAAGGCGCGTACAGTGAACTCGGCTCTGTTGCCCCGCTCCAATACCAATTACCTGCCCTTTGTATACATATACAACAGAATTTGATTGGGTATATTTGAGCACGATGGCAGCAAGCTTCATATCGCGAACAATATCATGGGGTAAATCTTTTTTCACCGTGACTATGTGAGAAAACCACGAATCGTCGGGAAGAGCGGTGTTGCGTTTTTGTTCAAGGGTAATACCAAAGAGCTCCCGTTTTTCCTGTTCAGGTGCCTCGTAGGTTGGGTCAATCTCTATAATGTTGTAGGATCCTTTTCGTTTTTCTTGTAAAATGGCACGGGCTTCTTCAGAATATCCCGGAGCTATGATACCGTCACTTACCTCTTTTTTAATAAGTTCTGCTGTGGCTTTGTCGCACGGGTCGCTCAAGGCGATCCAATCGCCAAAACTTGACATGCGATCAGCACCTCGTGCTTTTGCATATGCTTCTGCTAAGGGTGAAAGTTCAAGGGAGTCAACAAAAAGAGCTTTTTTCTCTGTGTCGGAAAGAGTCCCCGCCACCGCAGCGCCAGCGGGACTTACGTGTTTAAAAGAGGCTGCTGCGGGCAGGTGAGCGACTTGACGCAACTCCCGTACCAGCTGCCATGCATTAAGGGCATCGCAAAAATTAATGTACCCAGGAGACCCATTGAGTATGCGAAATGGCAATGTGCCCGAGGGGGTGTATACAGCTGCTGGTTTTTGATGTGGATTGCATCCATAACGAAGTTCCATTGTCTCTCCAATACCGTTAAATTTACCTCTGCAAAATATATCATAGAGAGGTTTGCCGAAAGAGCGATTGTTCTTTATGTTCCGGCGTGCCATGGTGTATATTTCTTGTTTCTAGAAAAAAGAGGTTCTATGCAGTTTCACCAGTATCTCCGGCAACTAAAACCTTCTCTTGTATTTCAGTATTTCCTCCCTGATACACAGGTGCGGATATTGTCAGAAGAGGTATACAAACGCATTGAAGAACGACATTGTTCGGCGAAGTCTGTGCAGGAGAGCATAGAGAAATTTGCCCCAGAGATGGAGCAAGAGTTTCTTGCAATTTACTGCAGTGGAGGAAAACTCGCACCACAGGATCAGCTAAAGACCGCTCTTCTCCAAACATTCCTTGTGTGCGAAGGAGTTCGAGGAACTCATACATGGTTGTTCCCTTTTGAGGATCTACGTCACCGAGTAGCTGAATATTATACTGCTTGCCAGGATATTCCCGCGCCGCAAAAAAACATAGGGTTGCGTGTTTCTGGAGACTGCGCAATATTAGGTGGACTTGCATTTCAAGGCGCCATTCAGCAAAAAAAGATGGAGCATATACGAAGCGATTTCGAGAACTTTTTGTACAATTTACCTCCTTGGGAAGATGGGCAAAAGAAGTAGGACCAAAGCTCTGTGAACCACTTATGGAAATGGCGGTAGATTTGCTTTGTGCCATGGGGTATTTAGAGAAAAAGCGAAGTTTGGTTTACCTTAATAATGACAAGAGTATTCCAACAGAAAGCAACGCTCTCTCTATGGCGCCAAAAGTGCTCTTTGGTGATATGGAGATGCTTGATGCTCTTGCACAGCATCGTGCCAGTCTACGGTGTTCTTGCATACCACCTCCCATCATAGCGTCCTTGGTGTTTCTGCAGTGGCTTGGAAGAGTGAACCTTTCTTTTTCCAAGGGACGCATATATATATATCCGCTCCAAACTGAACAGCAACGCTCTCATGCCACTCCCATGGCGGGGCATATCCTTCCAGACTTTTCTCTCGTGATTCCTCCCGATATTCAAGCAGAATCACTCTTGTTTTTTTGTAAAATTGGACAACTGCATCATTTTGATGTGGTCTTTCATGGCACGATACGCCGTGACACCATAGAGTATGCCTTGAGAAAGGGGATTTCTCCAGAGATTATTGAAGAGTTTCTTCGTAGCTGGAACGCCACAGAAAATATCATGCACACTGTACAAGATTGGGTATCAACATTTCACCGCTCTTTTATGCATGGTGATTTTCTGGGGGTCACCGACTCCGCAGCGGAGCGGTTGCTTGGAGAAAAAAGCATTGCCCCCCATCTTCGAGAAATACGTGGATACCGTTTTTTTATATTCCTCCAGATAAACGCGAAATGGTTCGCAAACGACTTGAACATCATGGATATGATACATCGTGCTCCTTTGCAAGCGATGATTTAGATCAAGAGCCCCTTGGTGCGGTTGAAAAACACGCCCCTGTCCAAGAATCGGTGCAGTTTCAGTTTGACCCCGATGTGAAAGGTGTGGAGGGGCGTGAAAATAAGGGAAGCATTTATAACGGTGAATTAAAAGGCCGTTCTCCCCGCGAAATTATACGTCTTGTGAAATATGCTAAAATGATGGAGCTTCCTCTCGTATTGGTATATCGTGAAGGCTTGTCCCGTGGAATTGATCAGGTTGTTCGTCCTGTAGAATACGCTTCTCCACAAGACTCGTTTTTTGAAGCATCAGATGAAAGAGGGAGCGTAAGACGTTTTTATATAAGCAAAATAGAAAAATTTGGAGTTGTTGAAGATGAGCTTTGAGCATAGTGAATTTGTTCATTTACATACCCATAGTGAGTATAGTTTCCTCGATGGAGCCATACGTATTGATGACCTTGTTCAAAAGGCGGCAGAACAAAAAGCTCCAGCCACAGCCCTCACAGATCATGGCGGGTTATTTGGTGCTCTTGAGTTTTATAAAAAAAGCATGAATGCCGGTATTAAACCAATCCTTGGATTTGAGGCATATGTTGCTCCCCGTGGGAGAAAAGAGCGGAGCAAAGACCGCTACCATTTAATTCTTCTGGCTGAGTCAAACAAGGGATGGGAAAACATAATGAAGCTCTCCAGCGTGGGGTATACGGAAGGGTTTTATTACAAACCGCGCATAGACTATGAAGTGTTACGGGAATATTCCGAGGGTATAATTGCTACCTCAGCATGCATCGGTGGAGAAATTGCTCAAGGGATACTTCGAGGAGAGCGAGAAACCGCCCTCAACAGTATTGATACATATCTTGATATTTTCGGTGCGGATAATTTCTTCATCGAATTGCAGGATCACGGCATGGATGATGAACATATTGTTATGGAGCAGCTTATTGATATGGCGGGTGAAAAGGGAGTACCTTTGATAGTCGCCAATGATGCGCATTACTTAACAAAAGAAGATGCTGATCCACACGATGTTTTGCTTTGTATGCAAACAAATGCGCGGTATACTGAGGAAAACCGGTTTCGCTTTCCCACAGAGGAGTTTTATGTAAAAGACCCAGAGGAGATGCGCGAGCTTTTTCCCGATATTCCGGAAGCGATGACCAATACAGTTCGCATTGCTGAGCGATGTAGTGTAGACCCGTTTCACAAGCCAAAACTACCCAGCACTGGTATCCCTGAGTCATACTCTGATGAAGGAGCATATTTAAAAGATTTGGCCTATACGGGGGCAGAACAGATTTATGGTGAGCTCACTCCAACCATTGAAGAGCGCCTTGATTTTGAACTCGATATTATTATATCAATGGGCTTTCCCGGATACTTTCTGATTGTACGTGACTTTCTTCTCTGGGCTGACAAGCATGGGATAATGCGTGGGTGTCGGGGCTCTGCTGCCGGTTCTCTTGTGGGAAGGTGTATTGGTATCACCAATGTGGATCCCTTAAAATATGATTTGATTTTTGAACGGTTCCTTAATCCGGAGCGTATCAGCATGCCTGATGTGGATGCGGATATTGCTGATTCTGAACGAGGACGGGTAATTCAATATTGTGTCGATAAATATGGTAGTGAGGCTGTCAGTCAGATCATTAATTTCGGTAGAATGAAGGCAAAAAATGCCGTAAAAGATGTCGCTCGTGTTATGGGAATTCCTCCCACGGATTCACAAATGTTGTCGAACATGGTAAGTGAGTCAACTATTTCAGAATCAATAGATAAGAATGGCGAATTAAAGGATTTGTTACAAAAAAACAGTTTGTATGATAAGGTGTTTGCCTATGCACAAAAACTGGAAGGGTTGGCGCGACAACCGGGGATGCATGCCGGGGGGGTAATTATCGCTCCGGGGGATATACCGCAATGGTCTCCTGTATATAAGCAGGCCGCTGAAGGAACCATGCCCATGACCCAATTTGACATGGGATTTGTAGAGGATACGGGGCTTATAAAAATGGATATCTTGGGCCTGCGCACCTTGTCGGTTATTCAGGAGACGGTGAATCTTATTAAGGATTTTCACGGAGTGGAAATCGATATCTGGAATGATATCGTTGATGGAGACGAGAAAACCTATGCTGAGATTTTCCACACGGGGGAGACCGTTGAGATCTTTCAGTTTGAATCACCGGGAATGCGCAAACACTTAAAAAAATTGCGTGCTACCTCCATCGAAGATCTTATTGCCATGACCTCCCTGTTTCGTCCCGGGCCCATGGAAAATATTGATAGTTTTATTCGAAGAAAACATGGGAAAGAGAAGATAGAGTACCCACATCCTATGCTAAAGTCGATCCTTGATGTAACCTACGGAATTATCGTATATCAAGAACAGGTAATGCGCATAGCTCAACAAATGGGGCAGTTTACCTTAGGTCAGGCCGATATTCTCCGTAAGGCCATGGGGAAAAAGAAGCTTGATGTTATGGAGGAGATGAAAAAAGATTTTCTTAAGGGGGCAGAAAATCAGAAAATTGATCTAAAAAAGGCCGAAGCAGTGTGGGACCTCATGGCGAAATTTGCCAAATACGGTTTTAATAAGGCCCACGCGTGTGTATATGCTCATGTGTCATATCAAGCAGCATACCTTAAAGCTCACTATCCCTGTGAGTATATGGCGGCGGTTATGACCTCACGCTTGGGAGATCAAAAGAAGTTTGTATCTGCCACAGAGGAAGCTCGTCGTCTTGGTATTGAGGTTCTTCCACCAAATATCAATGTATCGACACCAAACTGCAGTGTTCAAAACGGGAAGATCTCAATAGGTTTGCGTGCTATTGCCAATGTGGGGAAAGCCTCAACGGCCATCGTGGAAGAACGCGAAAAGAGGGGAGGGTACCAAGATCTCTTTGATCTCTGTTGCCGAGTAAACTTACATGATGTGAGTAAAAAAGCCCTGGAATCTCTCGTTTGGGCCGGTGCCATGGATTGTTTTGGAGAACACCGATCAACCCTGTGTAATACCATTTCTATTGCGGTAGATTATGGAAAAAAACAACAGGAGGAGAGTGCCAGCGGACAAACCAATCTCTTTGGAGAATCCACGGCGGCTCTTCCTGTTCCTGCCGTACAGCACCTTGATGAGTGGGAGCATTTTGACTTGCTTAATAAGGAAAAGGAGGTGATGAATTTTTATGTAAGCGGGCACCCCCTTGAACATTTTAAAGATGAAATTCGGGGATTTTCCACCATGGATTTTTCAGAAGAAACCGTTGCCCGTCTTCGACATAAACAAAGTGTCTTAGCTGGCGGAGTTATTACAGGGGTAAAGAAGTTCAACTCTCGTAAAGATGGAAGCCCCATGGCCTTCATGTCCTTTGAAGACTTGGTTGGTGAAGGAGAACTCTTTTTTCCACCTAAAATGTATGAATTGCATAGCCATCTCTGTAACGCAGAAGAGATGGTTTTGGTTCGCGGAACTGTTGAAAAAGAACATGTTCAAGAAGATTCCGTGGATAAAATAAAGTGTAAGATTGTTGCAAATAAGGTAATGCCCTTAGATGAAGCTCGTACGGCAATTACCAAGGCGGTACGTATCCATATAACCACGAGTGGCCTTGAACGAACCCATTTAGAAGAAATCCTGGAAACCTGTAAGAAACATGGAGGTGGCTGTATTGTTCTTATACATCTTCATACAGGTGATGGGAATGAGTACGTGATCCGTACAAAGAATCTTCTTGTTTCTTCATCACGAACATGTTGTGCAGCTCTCAGAAAACTTGCGGCTGTAGATGATGTTGTGTTGAGTCAACGAACAAAATAATCCCTATCAGGAGGGCAGTATGTTGTGTGAAACCGTCCATACGATTCCCGATAATCGAAGAAATAAAAAACGAACTATTCTTGTGATGGGCATAACCGCAGTTACTATGATTGCCGAAGTAACCATGGGTATTATGTCTGGATCCATGGCACTTCTCTCTGATGGTATCCATACGGGAACCCATACCTTGGCATTTCTTTTTACGTTACTTGCGTACTCCTTTGCGGAACGACACGGAAAAAATCATCGATTTACCTTTGGTACGGGCAAAGTTGGCGTTCTTGCAGGATATACCTCCGCCATTGCTCTCATTATAACAGCATTACTCATGGTGAAGGAGTCCATACATCGTCTTATATCTCCACAGGAGATACTCTTTCGTGATGCTCTGATTGTGGCAGTGATTGGCTTAACCATTAACGTGATTAGTGCCTGTATTCTTTCTGATACCCATGATCATCACCATGGTCATGACCACAGTCACGATCATCATCACGACCACAACCTTCGTGCCGCTTATTTACATGTGATAACCGATGCTCTCACCTCTCTACTTGCCATTTTTGCCTTAACCGCTGGGATGCTGGGCGGTTTTGTATGGCTTGACCCTGCCGTGGGTATTGTTGGGGCAGGTGTTATTCTGCATTGGGCTGTGGGATTATTAACAAGTACAGGAAAGATACTACTGGATTATACTGAAGATGAGGCATCTCTGCAAAGAACCCGTGACATTTTCTCTCAACAGGGGGTTGCTGAAATTCGGGATTTCCATGTATGGAGAGTCTCTCCACACCAGCGTTTTCTTATGGCCACCGTGAAGGGGACTCATATTACAAAGGAGCAATTGCTGAATGAATTACGCCATAGTGATGATTATGCACACATCACCATTGACATTGTACAATGAGTGGTGCTGAGCAGGCATTATCACAGTGTCGTAGAGGCTGTAATGCAAGAATGTTTTGCACGCCTGAATAGTGTATCCGCGAGAACAATTGAGAAGAGAGTGCTCGGGGCGATTTCTGTAGGAACTCCCGAGGTCCATAAAATATATTAGGATGACTTTTTTTGAGGAGGCGCCGTGTTAAAACATATTGTAATGTGGAAATTTGACAGTGATGAGACGGTACAGGAAGCAAAGAAGCGTTTAGAAGAGCTTCCCGCGCAGATCCCTGAGATTTGCAAATTTGAAGCGGGGGTTAATATTAGTTCCCGTCCTGCAGCCCTGGATCTTGTTCTTTACTCATCCTTTAAAAATCGTGATGATCTTGCCACCTATGCAGAACATCCTGCCCATGTTGCTGTGGCCTCATTTATAAAAGCCCATGCACAGGAAACACGTGTTGTAGACTATGAAATCCCCGAGATGTGAGATAAGGAGAAACAATGGGACAGAATGTTGTTCAAAAGATTATTGACGCACATATTGTAGAAGGGGTTCCTCAGGCGGGAACCGAAGTTGGTATTACCATAGACCAGACCCTTACACAGGATGCAACGGGCACCATGGCCTATTTGCAGTTTGAAGCCATGGGCTTTGACCGCGTTCAGACAGAGGTCTCTGTATCCTATGTAGATCACAATACTATTCAGGAGGGGTTTGAGAATGCCGATGATCACGCCTATCTCCAGAGTATTGCAAAAAAATACGGAATCTACTATTCAAAACCAGGTAACGGTATCTGCCACCAGGTCCATGTGGAGCGATTCGGGGTGCCGGGAAAAACCCTCCTAGGATCCGATTCTCATACGCCCACGGGGGGAGGGATCGGAATGATTGCCATTGGTGCCGGCGGCCTTGATGTTGCTGTTGCCATGGGGGGCGGAGCCTTTCGTCTCACCTATCCGCGGGTGGTGAAGGTGAATCTCACCGGGAAACTTCAGCCCTGGGTGAGCGCCAAGGATGTTATTCTGAAGGTGCTTGAAGAGGTTTCCACCCATGGAAACGTGGGCACCATTATTGAATACGGCGGTGAAGGGATTGCCAATCTCTCTGTTCCCGAGCGGGCCACCATTACAAATATGGGTGCTGAGACCGGTGCCACCACCTCTGTTTTTCCTTCCGATGAGGTGACTCGCCTCTTTCTTGAGGCACAGGAGCGGGGCAGTGACTGGTGTGAGATTACCGCCGATGCCGATGCAGAGTATGACCGCATTATTGATCTTGATCTCTCCACCCTGGAGCCCATGGTGGCATGTCCCCATTCTCCGGGAAATATTAAACGTGTTGCCGATATCGCTGGTACCCCCGTGGATCAGGTATTGGTGGGTTCCTGTACCAATGGATCCCTGCGGGATATCTATGTTACGGCAGAAGCCGTTGCAGGAAAACATATCGCAGAGAATATCTCCTTTGGTATTGCCGCCGGTTCAAAGCAGGTGATGGAGATGACGGCAAAGGATGGTTCCCTGGCAAAACTTATTGCCGGGGGGGGGCGGGTCCTTGAAACAGCCTGCGGTTTTTGTATTGGAAACTCACAGGCTCCCAGGACAGACGCCGTTTCCTTTCGTACTTCAAACCGTAATTTTTATGGTCGAAGCGGAACCAACAGTGCCGATATCTATCTTGTATCCCCCGAAACTGCTGCGGCTATTGCCTTGGCTGGTACAGTGGTTGATCCCCGGGAATATTTTGCCCAAGAGGAGTATCCCCGCTTCAGTCTTCCTGAAAAGTTTGATATTGATGACTCCATGATTGTTGCCCCTGCTGAGGATGGTTCCTCCATTACAGTACAACGCGGCCCCAATATCGGAAATCCCCCTGATAAGGCCCCCCTTGATGAATCCCTGTGCGGTGAAGCGACTATCGTGGTGGGAGATAAGATCACCACGGATCATATTATGCCCGCGGGAAGCAGGCTCAAATACCGTTCAAATATTCCGAAATATTCGGAGTTTGTCTTTGAACGCAATGATCCCGATTTTTTCAAAAAATGTATGAAGAATAAGAAGGCCGGTGTGGATAATGTCATCATTGCCGGTGATTCCTATGGACAGGGGTCATCGCGGGAACATGCGGCTATCTGTCCCATGTACCTTGGGGTAAAGCTTGTTGTGGCCCGCTCCATGGAGCGGATTCACAAGGCAAACCTTATCAACTTTGGCATTGTGCCCGCAGTTTTTGAAAATCCTGCTGACTATGATACCATTTCACAGGGGAACACCCTCTCTGTGGAGCATATCCGTGATGCCGTGGAATCGGGATCAGAGCGTGTGTCCATGAAAGTGGGGGATCGGGAAATAGTCCTGAAACTCGAACTGACCGATATGGACAGAAAGCTTCTCCGTGCGGGGGGAAAGATTAATGCTGTCCGTGAGGGTATTTTATCATAACAATTCTTCGGGTACCTCAGCGTACCCGAATGCGAGTTTCAACGGTTCCGCGTGTAGTGTGAAATCGAAGAAAAAGTATTTGCGGCGAAATATGCGCTAAAGAAAGAAGTCTCCTCGGGGAGACTTCTTTCTTCATAATTCTTCTCCCTTTGACTGTGTACACTTCTACGGAGTGTATCTCCTTACTCGTGGTAAATAATTGATTATTATACCACAATATCTCATCTAAAAGGAGGAGCGGCTCATCCCGTGATCCATCTTTTCGAGCTGCGGCTTCCATAATAGCCTTTGCTACATCTATTTTGCCAGCTCCCCATGAATCATATGATGCATTCCGTGCTGGACCGGTATACTCATCTCGACGAGCACTTTCATACAGTATTTCGAGGATGGTTTCTCGCGAAAGGGTTGCGTCTATTTCCAAAAGAAGAGCTGCGGCTCCGCTCACAAAGGGCGTTGCCATGGAGGTTCCAGACTTTACCCCGTAGGAGTATGTTCGGGATTCATACGGTATACGTGCAACAACCTGCGAGCTGTCTGTATGGGTTGTATTAAAGGAGTTGTATGCCGATACAACGCCATGCCCAGGAGCTGTTATTTCAGGTTTGTTTCGCCCATCTATGGTTGGGCCAATACTGGTAAAGTGTGCCTTATCAAAGAGACGTTCGGGATGATTTACCTCCTGCTTTTTCCCAGCAGTATTTATAAAGGAATCTTTGGAAACCCACGCACCTACGGTAAGTGCTCCCGGACTGGTACCACCGCCGTCAATCAGGGTATGCACAGTATCACCTCTTTGATACCCCTCTTTACCAAGAGAGAGAAAAGAAGAGTAGTAGGCGTTCCATCCCATAATAGAACCGGCAGCACCCGTAATTGTGACGCCAAAATAATAGCGGGTATAGAGAGAGCTTTCATTATTCCGCAATAAAAATAGATAGTTCATCTTTTGATTAAAGGGGTTTTCCTTTTCATATCCTCCGAATATCTGCAGAGTATCATCCCCAGAAACAAGGGTGTCAGCGTAGGGGATACCCGGGGTAAACGGTTTAAGAGTATGTTTTCGTACACCATCCATAGTATACAAAGAGGGGGTTACTTCAATATTTGCACCCTCTTCAATCCAGAAATCAACATATTTACTCCTCCAGGGAAGTGGGGTTACGGTTTTAAAGGGGGTATCTTCCTTGACTCGCCCCTGCACAAAACGGCGATGATGCCCACTGTTTCCCGCAGCCGACACAATAATTCGTCCCGGTCCATTATATTTTTTATGCATCCGGTCAACAAAGGATGTTCCATCGTGGGGGCCAAAGGAAGAGCCAAGACTCAAATTTACCACCGCAGGAAGATTGAGACGTTCTGCCTCTGCAAAAATATACTCTACCGCATCTACAATACCTACTTCTGAAAAGTCTGTGGTAACAAAAACAAAGCCACCCTCCGGTGCAACACCTTGGTACGATTCTGCCCCTTTTACGAGAGAGCCTCCCATAATTGCAGCTACATGAGTGCCATGGGAACTTTCCCGTTGTGAATCGTGCTTGGCCGCACGTATTTCTCGTTCCCCACGGTATTCACTCCCGTATTCCCACGGGCTTGGGGTGGGGCCCTCGGTGCTTTGCTGGTCCCAAGCAGCAAGAATTCGCAGCTGGCCGGTTGTATCACGAAAGGCAGGGTGAGTGTAGTCAAAGCCCACATCGACAACACCAAGGACAACTCCCTTTCCCCCTAGGGGAGATTCTTTGTATAGCGGGGGCGTAGAAAGTTGTGTTTGGGCACGGGCAGAGTCGAGCAGCGGTTCCAAAAACCGTGCTGCTTCAAAATAGCTTTGGGGATGTATCGACCGTAGAGACGTTGTTGAAAACCACCCTGAAAGAGTTGAGTCATTTCTTCTACGTACGCGGGAATAATTCTCCTGCCGCAACGCGGGCGTCCTATGCAAAATGCCGGGCATGGGGTCTATTCCCATAGCTTCATACACTGCTGTCAGAGCAGATTTGCCAGCAAAGACATACAAAGAAATGAGTAGTATAATACAGACAGGTTTCATAGAATAGATCCTCCTTTAATAAAGTACGTTACGAATCATCATGAGTGTAACAAAAAGAGCCTATTACATTTTTCTGTGCAGAAGTATATTTTAGGGGGCAAAGGAGGTGTTATGAATAGGCAGGCACGGTGCTTGGTTCTTTTTTCCGGAGGACTCGATTCAGTCGTTGCAGCACAGGTAATGAAAGAACAGGGAGTCGAAGTTGAATTACTCCATTTTGTACTTCCCTTTGACTCGTACGCGGGAAATACCCATGAGTCTGTACGGACCTACGCGGAACAGTTACATCTTCCCCTTCATATTCTCATGGAGGGAGCTGAATTTCTCACCATGGTTCGGGAAAATCATTATGGCACGGGAAGCGCGGTAAATCCCTGCATAGACTGCCGGATCTTCCGGTTACGCCGGGCAAAGCAGTACATGAAAGAACACGGTTTTGACTTCCTAGTAACTGGCGAAGTTGTTGGCCAGCGTCCCATGTCTCAACGTCTTGAACTCATGCCACTAATTGAAGAACAGGCCGACTTACACGGATTGCTTCTGCGTCCGCTCTCTGCCCAGTATCTTGAGCCGACCATTCCCGAAAAAGAAGGCTGGGTAGATCGGAAAAGTCTTTTTGCTATCTCAGGACGCTCCCGCAAAATGCAACAGGAACTTCTCCGGAAATATGACCTTCGCTCTCAAACCCCCGGTGGTGGATGTATATTAACAGAGAAAGAATTTGCTCGTCGATATCATTATATTGAAAAGAACTTTGGTATGAACCTTCTTTTGTTTCAGCTACTCTCTGTGGGACGCTATGTTCTTGTATCGAAAGAGGTTTGTTGTATCGTTGGACGGGATGACCGTGATAATCAGCGAATTCTTGCCTACCTAGAAAGAAATGACGCCTCGTATCCGACACTTCGTATGGCTCACACGGAAGGACCCTTGGGGGTATTGATTTCTCAGATACCGCTTACAAAGAAGCTCTACGAGGAGGCTGGGGCCATTCTTGCACGGTATTCCAAAGAACGACAAAATACACAAACAGAGGTGTTAGTAGACACTCCTGAAGGTTCCTCAATGTCCTGTGTGGTCACCCCTGCCTCATCTCAGTTTTGCCAAGAGCGGTTGCTTTAATGGCACAGGAACGCACCCCCGAAAAAGTATTACTCTTTATGGGAGTTATGTATACCGATGCTTCCTGTTTACAGGACGGATTGGAAACATTAGAGTATCGCTTTGGAAAAATAAAATCATCCTGTGGCCCCGTCCGTTTTAGTAGCATTTCCCCGTATTATGATACAGAAATGGGGGGAGAGGTGTGGAAACGCTATTTCTTTTTTAATCACCTCATTGATCGTGATCAACTTCCTGATATTAAGGTTTACACTAATGAGATCGAGGGACAAATGAGCGTGAAGGGAAAACGAAGAATTAATCTTGATCCTGGATATCTCGCCACGGAAAAATTTGTCTTGGCATCAGCAAAGAATTTTTTTCACCGAATCTACCTTCGACGGGGCATTTTTGCAGAAGTTACCTTACATTTTCGCAATAAACGAGTGAAAGAATTTTCATGGACCTATCAAGACTACGTACTTCCGGAAGTACAAAATTTGATTCTTACGGAACGAAACAGCTTGTTGCAGAAGTAAACTCTTTTGTTCTCCCTTCTCTGTGCCCTCGTATTTCATACACCGTAAAGCCCGCTTCTTTTCTCACGATAGAACAGGTGGTAAAATACTGAAGGGCATATTCTTCATAGGGGAGAAAACTATTTGCCACCACATAGGCTGTACCCTCAAGGTCTAACAGGCGTTTCACCGCTCTCATCCACGGAGCAGCCATGGTATGTACGCAGGTTTTTCCCGTATGAAAGGGTGGGTTGGTCAAAATAACCGTGAAGGTTGTATCAATGGTGTTTCCCATGGTCGAAGGAGATGTTGTCATGGCAGCAGAGTGGGGAGAGACGTTTTTCTGCGTCATATCCAAGGCTACGGCGGAGATATCTGTCGCCCACACAGAGGCGGCATTTTTAATGAGGGCCGCACGGGAGAGAACACCGGAGCCGCATCCCAAATCAAGCACATATTTTCCTGTAAGTGTAATATCTTCAAGCACGGAGAGCAGTAGTTGCGTGCCTCGATCTACTTTCCCGTGAGAAAATAGCCCGGGACAGGTGACTACCTCTATGGATCTTCCAAGAAAAGAGTACGAAGTATGTGCATACTCTCGACAGAGGGCTGTGGGGGGCTCTTGAAGGGGAGCAAGGATTCTACCACCGCCACCAACAGCATGAGATTGACAGTTGAACTGTTTCGCAAAAGACTTTACTCCCCGGTTTGTTTCACCGACAACCCAGAGCTGAGATACAGGTCCGATTTCACAGAGGGAGGAATAGAGCTCTTTGTTGCGTCTGCTACACGGCGAAAGTATCAGGAGGCATGGTTCGGGAGAAGAGGGGCACGGAAAGTGGGAAAAAGAGGTTTCTACGTTGTGCTCTTGGGCATGGCATGATAAGGCAAAATTGCTTGTTTTGAGATTTATATGGGGAAAGATTTCCAGAAGCGCATTAAAAAGTTCGGGACGGTACTCTTCCATTATCAGGGTGTGTATATCCACATGGGGAAGCGCGTTTTTTCTCAGAAATCGAATAAATTTATCTTGAGCCACCTATGCTTCTCCTGAAAAATGATCCCAAGGTGATTCTTGCCAGGGAGTCCCATCTATTTGAAAGATACCGGGAGTATCGATAATATGGCCAATCTGCATGCAAGAGACTTCTGGCGGAGGTATAAATCCCGGAGCGGTTGCAAAAAGAAGCTCATAATCTTCACCTCCTGAAAGAAAGTAGTGTTCCGGTGCCTGCAGAGATTCCGGGTGCTGTAATTTCTTCTTGATGGTTGATGGCACATAGATACACGCACCTTTCCCACAGGAATTAGAGAGCAGACGTGCTTCCTTGGCAATACCGTCAGATACATCAATCATGGCATGAACATCATGGCACGCCGCAAGCAATTGCCCTGCTTTCACCTGGGGAGATGGAGAAACGTGAGCTCTCACCGCATGAGGAGCCAGTTTTTCTGCTTTTATGCGCCCGTGTCGCTGAAGAATATCAAAGCCGAGGCTGCTTAACCCCGGAGTACCTGTTACCCATAGTTCATCGCCGATTGTTGCCCCTTCACGATATACCACACGGGTGTTTTGCGTACCTACAATTGAGCAGGCAATAACCCAACAGGGGCCTCTGGAAAGATCTCCACCGGCAAGGGTGATTTGGTATGTTTCGCATAACTCATGAATTCCGGAATAGAGCTCTTTAATGGCGTCGGCAAGATTTTCAATGGGAGGGCAGACAAGCTGTATAGTAAGAGAGTCCGGTATTCCTCCCATGGCCGCAATATCGCTGATATTGACAGCAGCGGTTTTTCGCCCAATCTCGAAAAGAGTCATGTATGAGTGTGAAAAGTGCACATTCTCAACAAGTACATCAGCACTGTATAAGTGATACCCCCCGTCAACGGAACGTACAGCGCAATCATCACCGATCCGTTGAAGGAAAGGGGCTGAACCGGTGTCTGCAAATTGTGCAGATATTTGATCGATTACTTTCTTTTCATCTATCATGTAGTTTATATTAGGATAAATAGATTTTTTGTAATATATAAAAGGACCACAGACATGGGAATGGATCTCTCGGGAAAGTCAGAGGATATACAGGCTATTACAGGCGTCGGCGCAGCTCTTATGGACTATATCAGTGCAGAGTCTGAAGCATTTATTGAACATCACCGTATTACTCGGGGAGGAATGACCCTTGTGTCAAATGAAAGAATAGCTGAGCTCCTCGCTGCTACAGAGGGAACGGTACAAAAAAGTCCTGGCGGATCAGCATGCAATACCATAACGGGATATGCAAAACTAGGGGGAGCAGCTTCGTTTGTTGGATCAATTGGAAAAGACTCCACGGGAAGATTACTCACAGAGCATCTCTGCCTCCGTGGTGTTTCACCATGCCTCTTGGAGAAAGATACTCCCACGGGAAGAGTGCTTTCCATAGTAACCCCGGACGGTGAACGGTCTATGCAAACCTTCCTTGGGGCTTCAGCCGATACAGCCCCTGCTGATATTACAGAAAAGATGTTTAGCTCTTGTGGACTTGTACATATCGAAGGGTATCTCTTTTTTAACCGAGATCTCATTATTTCCGTAGCAGAAGCAGCCCGTCGGAAAAATCGACTTATTTCACTTGATCTAGCAAGTTTTACCGTTGTAGAATCAGATAGAGAGGCCTTCCAATACTTTGTTCGTACCTATGTTGATATTGTCTTTGCCAATGAAGAAGAAGCACGTGCCTACACTGGCGCAAAAGATGACGAAGCAGCCGTACGATCCCTATCAGAAGACACCACCATCGCAGTAGTAAAGCAGGGAAGCCGAGGGAGTCTCATTTTCACTCAGGAAACCCTCTACGATATTCCTCCTGTTACGATGTCACACGCTCCGGTTGATACCACCGGTGCAGGAGATCTCTGGGCTGCCGGTTTTCTCTATGCGTATTTGCATGGGGCATCAATTGATACAGCGGGAAGGCTTGGTTCTCTCTGTGGATATGAAGTATGTCAAGTACAAGGGGCGCAAATTCCTGAAGAGAAATGGGAGTACATTCGTCGAGAGTGGCGCGCTCTTCAAGGCGCTTAAGTATCTCCGTTCTCTTCAAGCATGGTAAGGTTCTCCTTCATGAGACGGATCACCGTACTAAACTTCTTCTCGTTCTCTGGGTCAATTTCTAAGAGCTTCTCATGAGAGTCTATCATAAGCTTTGCCATGTTAAGCTCGTTTTGCACCCCCGTATTTTCAACAGTGGTGAAATTCTCCGTAGAAACTTCAAGAGTATTTACCATTTTGAATACACGAGAAAACCCAATATCCTCAAGTATCTTTTGTATATCGCTTCCTTGTTTATACACAATAACCGGCTGGGGAGAGTCTTTTTTATTAATCTGATACAGAGCAATTCGTGCAAGCAAGCCGAGATCAGTGCTGTCAATGTAGGTACAATCACGCATATCAATCACGATATTATTAACTTCAGTTTTCGTTGAAAGTTCATCAATAAACTGTTCAAAGCTTGGTGCAACCGTGGCATACTTAATTGCACCGGAAAGCTTTATGACACATCCGGTTTTATCAAGAAAGGCATAGGAGATATTGGCTTCACTCATGGTGAGTACCCTTTCACTTCATCTTCTGTAATAGTATACGTTTTTTTGCAATATTCGCATTGAATTTCTACACAAGTATCACGATCAAAGATATCCGCAATTTCTGAAGATGGGAGTTGAGCAATTCGTTTAATCGATTTCTTTCTGTTACAAAGACATGAGTAGGTAACAGGTCTGGCTCCAAGTATGGTATACGGAACGGTTCCAAATATTTGACTGGTAAGCTCTTCCACTCCTGCACCTTGTCGTAACAGCTCTGTTACAGGAGGAAGTTTTTCTATAAACTCACTGATACTTTCTATTTCATCAGGGGCAACACGTCCTCCCTCGTTGGGAAGTGCTTGTACAAGGAACCCACCTGCTGCCTCCAAAGAAACTCCATCCACATCGGGTATTACCCCAACGGATACTGCCGATGGAATCTGTTCCGACTCTGTTAGATAGTGCGCAAGATCATCCCCAATCTCACCGGACTGAAGGGCTACACTACCCCGGTATGGTGTTTTAAGTCCCATGTCTTTTACCACAGAGAGTATTCCAGGAACGCCCAAGGAGGTACGAATCTGTTCATCCACGGCCGTCATGGAATTAAAGTCAAGGGAGTCGTTGTGAACAACCCCTCTGATATGCCCCTGTGCATCACCCTCTGTAACTATTTTACCGAGTGGCCCAGCACCTTCAAAAACCAGCCCCACTCGCTGTCCCGTTTTCATGGTACTTCCCATAAGGGCTGCAGCTGTGAGGGCCCTTCCCAGCATTATTCCTGAGAGAGTCGCAGGTTTTTGTTCCGCAAAGAGAGTGGTAATAGGGTCTGTTGTGTTTGCCACAATACAACGAACACCCCCCGATTGAGAGATGCTCGTAAGAAGTGTTCCTGCCATTTTAGAGATAATCCTGAGGAAGTTTTCTTACTGCTCCCATATCGGCAGATTGCGCGAAATATCCGTAGAGTTTTAAGGAGTCAGAGATCTTCCGTTCGCGCACCGGACGAAACGCTTCATCTCCCTTGGCGTCCTCTTCAGTACGGCGTTTTTGAAGCTCCTCCGCTGAAACATCAAGGGAGATGCGTCTCTCTTCAATGGATATTGAAATAGTATCTCCATCACGAATAAGAGCAATCGCACCACCTGAAACCGCTTCGGGAGAAATATGGCCAATAGAAAGTCCAGATGTACCGCCGGAAAAGCGTCCATCAGTTATGAGTGCACATTTCGACCCAAGCTGTTTTCCCTTTAAAAAAGAAGTGGGATAGAGCATCTCCTGCATACCGGGCCCCCCAGCAGGTCCTTCATACCGAATAACAACCACATCTCCTGCAGACACCTTGTCATCAAGAATAGCCTCACAAGCAAGATCTTGGGAGTCAAAGACACGAGCTGTCCCAGAAAAGGTATAGATGGATTCATCCACACCGGCAGTTTTAACAACACATCCCTTTTCTGCAATATTGCCGAAAAGAACCGCTAAGCCACCTTCTTTTGTATACGCATGCTCTACACTCCGAATACATCCATTTTCGCGGTCTTTATCAAGGCTTTCATAATAGGAATCTTGTGATGCCATGGTCCGGGAAACGGCTCCAGCAGGAGCTGCACTATATATTGCAAGGGCCTCATCAGAAACGGTATCACGCATAATATCGTAGGCATCTAAGGCTTCTGACAAGCTCATGCGATCTACTCGGGATGTGGTTCCATCTATAAGGCCGGCACGATCCAGCTCACCTAAAATACCCATGATACCTCCGGCTCGATTCACATCTTCCATATGATATATGGGAGAATTGGGAGCTACTTTACTCAGACATGGCACCTTTCGTGAAAGACGATCCATATCTTTCATGGTATAATCAACCCCAGCACTTTGGGCCATGGCAAGAAGATGTAGAACCGTATTTGTCGATCCTCCCATGGCAATATCGAGGGCCATGGCATTTTCAAAAGAAGTACGTGTCGCAATATTTCGTGGTAATACACTGGTATCACCTTCAAAATAGTATGCCTTGGCATTTTCAACAATTTGCCGAGCGCCCTTGTCGAGATACTCTCTTCTTTTTTTATGAGTTGCCACTACCGTTGCCTGTCCAGGCAGGGCAAGTCCGATAGCTTCTGTAAGGGAATTCATTGAATTCGCTGTAAACATACCAGAGCAGGACCCGCACGTAGGGCAGGCATTGGCTTCAATCTCTTTGAGCTCTTCTTCAGATACTGAAGCATCAGCACCACTGACAATTGCATCCACGAGATCAAGCTTTCGTTCTCCTGAACGCCCCGCCTCCATGGGACCACCGGATACAAAGATGGTAGGAATATTTAATCGCATGGCTGCCATCAGCATTCCCGGCACGATCTTGTCACAATTGGGAATACAGATAAGAGCATCTGCGCAATGAGCATTTGCCATGTACTCAACGGAGTCGGCGATAAGCTCTCGAGAAGGCAGGGAGTACAGCATTCCGCCATGCCCCATGGAAATGCCATCATCCACAGCAATGGTGTTAAATTCTGCGGCAAAACAACCAAGTTTTTCAATCTCTTTTTTTACATATTGCCCAACCTCATGCAAGTGAACATGGCCAGGCACAAATTGTGTAAAGGAGTTTGCTATGGCAATAACCGGTTTCCCCATTTGAGAATCTTTCATCCCGTTTGCACGCATAAGACTACGCGCCCCGGCCATTTTTCGTCCTTTCAAAATGGTATCGCTTCGTAATGTAAAGCCCATAAAAGCTCCTTGTTTTCGTAGATATTCGTTGTAGAGTAATATAATTATTTATTCAGTAAACCTGTTTATTAGCCAAGAAAAAGATAGATTGCCAAGATAAGCATAACTGCTGCAATAAGAAACTTTAAGAGCACCATATTTCCCTGGGTTCGTTGTGCAAGACTGCTCCAGGTCATTCCTTTGTATGTGGCGATCATAACCAGCTGTAAGGGGACAATAAACAGGAAGTTGTAGTAGGCGAGATACGCATACCCCTGTACACGATATTCCTCATGCGTCGGTAGGGCGCGCAGTATGGGAAGATAGGTTTGCGCTGTACACATGGTTTCGAAAAGGGTTACAAAGAAACCTGTTAAGGCAGCACCGATAAACAAATTGCGTCCTTGCAGATGCTTTTTGATAGCTCGGTGAATTTTCTGTTTGAGTGAGTTTGAAAGTTGTAATTTTATCTGGCCAATATCCCTCGTTCGGTGAAATACCATCCCATCCCGAATAGAAAGAGCAGCAATTGTGAGGCATAACACGATGGCTGTCCAACGAATCATCTCTGATATGAGATGAAATTGGTCAAAAAAACGAAGTGCATGAAATGCTCCTAAGCCTATAAAAAAGTATGTAATATAGACAGCCAGTACATAGGTTTGTCCCACAAGGAACATCTGTTTGAAAGAAAGCTTTTGCGTTGCAAGAAATGAAATAAGAAAGATCATTGTGGCAATAGCACAGGGGTTTACACCGTCAGCAAGCCCGGCAAGGGTTACAAGCCAAAAGGAGAGCCCCCGATACGCATCACCAAGTACATCATCCCTGGAGGAGAAAGATATGCCCTGGTGATTTGTAAGGAAGTGGTGAGTTTCAGGCTGTTCTATTTTTTCGGAAATAAGCTGAGCTGCTTTTATTTCAACATCCTGAAAACCGAGGAGAAAGGTATCTGCCACAAAAAGCGCAATGGGATGTCCCTCGTCAATAGCATGAATCCTTTCAAATCGCAGAAGTGTCTGTAGGGCGGTGTCCCTCTGGAGATCATGGTCTATAAAATGAATATCTTCATCATGTTTTTTCACAAGGGGGAGAAGTACGGTTTGTTTAATGCGATGACAATCCCTACAAGTGGCATCTCCAAAGAAGTGAACCGGCATTTTATCCTGCGGTACCTCTTCACCTATCAAGGAAGGAGAAAAAAACATGAAAAGGAAGAGTAGTAAGACGGAGATTTTCATGGGAGACCTCGTATTTCTTTCATAGAAACAGCATTGGTAATATATATTGTGCAGGCATGCTATTTCTCTCGATCATGCAGGGAATTTGCATTTTGCTTAAAACGGGTACTATTTTTGTCATAGAAAAGTAAGTTTCATAACAGTCGGAGGAAAAAATGTTGAAAGCCTGTATACTTCTATTGCTTTGTTCCACCCTTGCCTTTGCAAGTCGTCGTCAGCAGATCCGAACCTTGCAAACACGAGTGAGTGAACAAGAAGATACGATCTCAAAATTGCGACGGGAGAATGCCGATCTTACAGCTGATCTTGAGGAATACAAGCAATCTGCCGAAGAAGCCCGACGGTTACGTGAAGCAAAATTGACTCTTGAAAGCGAACTTGAAATACTGCAAGATGATAAGGAAGACAGCATACGCTATTACAGCCGTCTTACAGATAGCCTTCAGCAGATGCTGATGCGTTCATCGGGGGAAACCTCGCGTCCTCGAGAGTCTACGGAGACCCCACGGGAGACCTTTCCCATCACGGCAAATCTTCTGAGCAAACGTCACCACGATGATCAAAATATTGCTGCCAATATTGTATTTACCAATAACTCAGCAACTCATTTAGAACGTTTTACAGCGAATGTTGTTTTTTATGATAATTCACGACGACTTCACGAAGTTGTGATTGACGTGAACCAGTCAGTTCGTGCCGGTGAAAACGTGTCGTGGTTTGGTGCAATACCCTATGACCGAAATGATTCTGACCAAGCTCGTTTCTACAATGCAGACCATCGTGATATTGACGTAAAAGTTGAGGTCCGTGAAACCGTTGATAGCCAAGGTCGTGAGCGAAGTTACCGATAAGGAATAAAAAAACATGAGTAATATACGTACAATAACAAGAGCTCTAATTAGTGTTTCAGATAAACGCGATGTGCACACCCTTGCCGCCTTTTTACAGAGCAACGGTGTGGAAATCCTTTCTACCGGGGGCACTTCGCGTGTCTTAGGCGAAGAAGGTATCCCAGTACGTTCTGTAGACTCTTATACAGGACATCCTGAAATCATGGATGGGCGTGTGAAAACATTACATCCTAAAATTCATGGGGGCATCTTGGCAAACCGTGATATTCCCGCTCACCAGGAAGATATGCGCGCGAATTGCATAGAACCTATTGATTTAGTAGTGGTGAATCTCTACCCCTTTGAAAAAACCGTAGCACAAAGAGACGTTTCTTTCGTTGATGCAATTGAAAATATTGATATTGGTGGACCGACAATGGTCCGCAGTTCAGCAAAAAACCATGCCTTTGTGACCATTGTTGTCGATCCTGATGATTACTCCCTCGTGATGGACGAGCTCTCGAAGCATGGAGGCATTACCGAAAAGACCCGACAATACCTTGCTGTAAAAGCCTTTGCCCATACGGCCGCATATGATCGGGCTATTACAGACTATCTTCAGACAGTTATTGAAAAATAAAGGATTACCCTATGGCGTCAAATCTGGTTATTGTGGAGTCCCCAACAAAATGTAAAACCATAGGCCGATACTTGGGAAAAGAGTTTACGGTTATGGCAACCATGGGGCATATCGCCGACTTACCTGTAAAAAAGCTCGGTGTTGATATTGAGAATGATTTTACTCCTGAGTATGTTGTATCCCGAGACAAGAAAAAGGTCGTAAAAGAACTTAAGGAAGAAGTTGCCCATGCTGATACGGTGTTTCTTGCACCGGACCCCGACCGTGAGGGGGAAGCAATTGCTTGGCATGTAGCTCGTGTGTTAAAGTGTGATCCTGAAAAAATAAAACGGATTCAATTTAACGAAATAACGAAAAATGCCATTACCGATGCCATCTCTAATCCACGAACCATCGATATAAACCGGGTAAATGCGCAACAGGCACGGCGCATCTTAGATCGAGTTGTGGGGTATAAAATATCTCCGCTGCTGTGGAAGGTGCTTTATCGGGGGCTTAGTGCTGGACGGGTTCAGTCTGTTGCCTTACGAATTATTTGTGAACGAGAAGATGAGATTCGAGCCTTTGTCCCAGAAGAATATTGGACAATCACCGCACACTGCAGTTTCGATTCAAAAGACTTTCAAGCCCAGCTTCATTCAATAGATGGAAAAAAAGCGTCTTTAAAGAATGAGGAGGAAGCCAAGGCAGTTCTCTCAAGCATAGAGGGCAAATCTCTCTTTGTTGACAAAATTACCAAAAAGGAAAAGCGAAGAAATCCTTATCCTCCATTTATAACAAGTACCTTACAACAAGATGCTGCACGTAAGTATCGCTTTTCTGCATCAAAAACAATGATGGTAGCACAACAACTGTACGAAGGTCTTAGTTTAGGGAAAAAGGGGACCATTGGTCTGATTACGTATATGAGAACTGACTCTGTGCGTATCTCAAACGAAGCTTTGCAACGGGCCAAAGAATTTGTTGATGAGAAATATCCCACGGCGTATCACCTTAAAAAACCACGGCAATTTGGCACCTCAAAAAAGGCACAGGATGCACACGAGGCAATTCGTCCAGCACATATCGCCGGGGACTATTCACCTGAAGCTCTTGAGAAATACCTCAATGCTGACCAGTTAAAACTCTATACGTTGATATGGAACCGTTTTATTGCCTCACAGATGGCTCCTGCGCGAATTAATTCCACCAAAATAGATCTGACAGTTGATAACAAACTCTTTCGTGCCACTGGATCTGTCATCGCCTTTGATGGCTTTCTGCGCATCTATGAGGAGAGCAAAGACTCTGATGGAGATAGTGGGCAGGGTGGTCTTTTACCCGACCTTGTGGAGAAAACGTCCTTACCCCCTAAATCGATAGAGAGTAACCAACATTTTACCAAACCTCCGGCACGATATTCTGAGGCGCTGTTAGTCAATCAGCTTGAAAAATTAGGTATTGGCCGTCCTTCGACATATGCCCAAATTATTAAAACATTGAGTGATAGAAAATATGTTGAGCTTGACAAGCGACGCTTTTTTCCCACAGAGTTGGGGTATAAAGTAAAAGAAATTCTTACAGGAGAGTTTGAGAATATTTTTAATGTTTCTTTCACGGCAGAGATGGAAGAGCGGTTGGATACCGTTGAAACGGGTGAAGTTGACTGGGTCGAGTTGCTGAAATCCTTTTATTCAACCTTTTCAAAGCAGTTGGACAGCGTTCAGGAACATCTCACAGAATTGAAGAAAATGAATCAGGAAGAGACAGACCGCCTTTGTCCACAATGCAAAGAGCATAATTTAATCATTCGCTGGAGCAGAAATGGAAAATTTCTGGCTTGTCCGGGATTTCCTTCTTGTAAATATGCAGAATCCCTTGAACAGGACTATGAGGAAAGTGATGAAATATGTGACAAGTGTGGGTCTCCCATGCGAATTATTAAGCGTGGAGCCGGCCGTTTCCTTGGATGCAGTAACTATCCAACGTGTAAAAATATAAAATCATTCTCCACGGGTGTTCCCTGTCCGGAAGAAGGATGTGATGGTGATGTTGTCGAACGATCTTCCCGTCGGGGGAAAATATTCTACGGGTGTAGCAAATATCCAGACTGCAAATATGTCTTATGGGATAAACCAGTTGCAAAACCTTGTGAGACCTGTGGATTTGAGCATCTTGTAGAAAAAAACTCGAAGAAAAAAGGAACCTTTTGGCAATGCCCAAAGTGTAAAGCGGAGTATGCAACACATGACGGCGAGTGATGCAAGGGTTGCAATTATAGGGGCGGGGCTTGCAGGAAGTGAAGCCGCCCTTGTTTTAGCCGAGTATGGAATCTCTGTAGATCTTTTTGAAATGCGCCCTCATACCATGACAGAGGCTCATACCAGTAGTAAGCCGGCTGAGTTGGTTTGCTCTAACTCTCTCAAGTCAATGGAGCTTCCTTCGGCCCACGCCTTGTTAAAGGAGGAGCTATCTCTTCTGGAAAGTCCTCTCTTAGAGATAGCGAAGATGTCTGCTGTTCCTGCGGGATCGGCCCTCGCAGTTGATCGGTCTCTCTTTAGCGCTCGTGTGGAAGAGCGAATTCGAGCATCCTCAAAAATTACTCTTCATAGGAAAGAAATACAACGGCTTCCGAAGGGGTATGACTATACACTGATCGCAACGGGCCCCCTTACATCGTCTTCATTCTCAGACTATTTACAAGAGCTCTTTGCCAGAGATAACTTTAATTTTTATGATGCCATCGCTCCCATAATAGATGCTGAATCAATCGACATGTCGAAAGCCTTTTCGGCTTCGCGCTGGAGTGATGGACCGGGTGATTATATAAATTGTCCCTTTACAAAAAAAGAGTATGACCAATTTTATTCAGCACTCTTAGAGGCTGACGAGGTAAAACGCCATAGCTTTGAAGATGCGGCCTTCTTTGAAGCCTGTCTCCCCATAGAGGTGGTTGCACGACGTGGCTATGATACGCTTCGTTTTGGAATGATGAAACCTGTTGGTCTTGATCACCCCAAAACCGGAGAAAAGTTTTTTGCCGTGTGTCAACTGCGACAAGAAAATGTGCATGGAACAGCCTATAATATGGTGGGGTTTCAGACGCGCATGACCTTTGGCGAACAGGACCGTGTTCTTCGGATGATACCTGGATTAGAAGAAGCTGAATTTCTTCGGCATGGAACGATTCATCGTAACAGCTACCTCAATTCCCCAGATTTGCTTCAAAGAGATCTCTCATTCTTGGAATATCCGAATCTCTTCTTGGCTGGCCAATTAACGGGGAATGAGGGCTATACAGAAAGTATTTGCACGGGGCACTGCGCGGCGCAATCCATTGCAGGACGTATACATAACTATTCCCTTGATTTTCCTGGTAATGTAACTGCCATAGGAGGGGTGCTGGATCATATCACAACACCACCCTTGAAAGGTCGATACACTCCAACAAATATCAATTTTTCTCTCTTGGCTCCTCCAGGAAAAAAAATGAGAAAAGCGCAACGAAAAGCCTTTTATTGTGACCGTTCTCTCAAAGAGATGACTGTATGGAAACATGAACATGGATCTTTTTTCAAATTACGAAACCACCGATGAACTTACTTGTTACAGCATATACGGTATGATATAATAGTACTAACCGTAGAGATTACTAAATGAGGCAATGATATGAAACGACTTCTTCCTCTTGCGCTGCTCTGTATGTTTTCTGGTTCCTTGTTAGCATCCTTTGACATGGATAAATTACAGCAGCCACCACGTAGTGTTTCTCAAGATTCTGCCCCTGTAGATGCCACTTCTACTGTATCAGATACCCCGGAAGAGATCCCCATGCCAATTCTTATGGGCCGGATACTCTTTTCCCTGTCCCTTATCACGATTCTTATTGTTCTCCTTGTGTGGGGCCTTAAAAAAAGTCAACTATTTCAAAAAAGGGGTAATGAACAAACACCCAGTTTTGAAATTCTTGAGCAGATAAAAACAGGATCACAGGGACAGTCGGTGCTTCTTCTTCGATTCGAGCAGGAGGTGTTTCTTTTAGGGCAAACAGAGGGAAGTATGCATGTTTTACAGCATAAAAGCGGGGATACAGCCAAAGAAATTATTGCAGATAAGCGGGGAAGTGATACGGTTGGTCAATTTCAAACAAGCCTGAATCGTTTTGTAGATTCTCTGAGGAGCAATACACCCAATGAAGGCTAAAACCCTATTCCTATTCACTCTTATCATAAGTATCCCCCTTGGTGTGGTATGTGCTAATCCGACGCTACCATCACTCTCACTTTCCATGGGTACAACAGAGAATCCTCAAGATGTGGCTGATGTTTTACAGGTTGTCTTTCTCATCACAATACTTTCTATTGCCCCCTCTATTCTTATCATGACTACCTCCTTTGTACGAATTATTATCGTCTTCTCTTTTATTCGGCGAGCCCTTGGGCTTAATACCATGCCTCCCGATCAAATCCTCGTTGGACTTGCGCTTTTCCTCACTTTTTTTATTATGGCTCCGGTTTTCACCGAAATGAACGACTCTGCTTTGCAACCATATCTTGCAGAGGAAATATCGTGGGAAGACGGCCTTGATCGCGCCGCAGAACCTCTGAAAGCCTTTATGCTCCGACAAGTAAACGAACAGGATGTTGCTCTTCTTTTACATATTTCTGAAACTGAGATACCTGAACAGGCCGAAGATCTCAGTCTCACTATTCTAATTCCAGCTTTTATGATAAGTGAGCTAAAAACAGCATTTATTATTGGATTTATTATCTTTATACCCTTTCTTGTTATTGACATGATTGTTGCTTCGGTACTCATGTCCATGGGTATGATGATGCTTCCGCCGGTTATGATATCTCTTCCATTTAAGGTGATTCTATTTGTGTTAATTGATGGCTGGAATCTCATTGTACGAGAGTTGGTAATTTCATTTTTCTGAAAAGGTGTAAACAATGACTGTTACACAGGTAATACAAGTTGGTGTGGAAGCCGTTATCCTCGTGCTCCTCGTTACAGGTCCTCTTCTTATGGCTGCCTTAGTAGTTGGTATTATGGTTGGGGTTTTCCAGGCTGTTACTCAAATTAATGAAATGACCCTCACCTTTGTACCTAAAATTGTGGCAGTTTTCGGTATACTTATTCTTTTATTACCTTGGATGATTACCAAAATTGTTGAATTTGTCTATCAGCTTTTTAGTCGTATTCCAGAGTTTATCGCGTAGGTACATGGTATGCCCGAACTCACCATTATGGAGATTCAGGTATTTCTCTTAGCCTTTATTCGCATCACCATTTTTTTACACTTTATGCCCCTCTTTGACCAAAGCTTTATTCCCGTACAAGTTCGAGCTGGTCTCGCCTTTTTTCTCGTTGTTATTCTTTTTAACTCAATATACACCGTTGCTGATCTCCCCCTTGTGTCTTCCCTGTGGGAATTTGCCGGTATTGTTATTCGAGAAATGATTCTCGGTATGTTGGTGGGCTACCTGTTCCGTTCTCTCTTTGCAGCGGTAAGTTTTGCCGGTAGAGTCGTTGATATGCAGCTCGGTTTTGCCATGCTGCAAATTCCCGATCCTATTTTAGAAGGAGAGCAGACCTCCGCTACGGGAATGCTCCAGCTACTGGTTTTTGCCCTCGTTTTTCTGATTTCTCAAGGGCACTACTACCTTTTTCTTGCCATAGAACACTCCTTTCATATTATTCCTCCAGGGGAGATTGTCATGGCTGGAGACACCCTGTTTCAAATAGCTCTATTTACCATTGTTGCCCTTACCGAAATGGCGTTACGCTTAGCGCTTCCCCTTATGGCTATTCTCATGATCACCTCTATGACCCTTGGGGTTGTTGCCAAAACAATGCCTCAAATGAATGTATTTTTCGTGGGAATGCCCTTAAAAATTCTCATAGGCTTTTCAGTTCTTGTGGTATTACTTCCCATATTGACACAAATATTTCAACAGCTGTATATGCAGTTGTATCGTGATATTTGGGGGCTATTAAATCAACTGGGAGGGAGGTAAGCTGTGCCAAAAGAAGGTGAAGGCGGCGAAAAGACGGAAACCCCGAGTGCAAAGAAACGTCGAGAAACCCGAGAAGAAGGCAATGTTGCAAAAAGTCAAGAGATAGGCCACGTATTTGTCTTACTTGCCGGGACCGTTTTTCTCCGGCTGTATCTGCCAGAGGTATACACGCTGATCACAAACTTTATGCACCATACCTTTTCACAGGTACATGCGTATACGATCTCTTCGGTATTACGCGAAGCAAATTATATTCCTCTCTTTATTGAATCACTCTATGTATTTTTTCGAGCAGCCCTTCCTATTGCACTCATCATACTCGTAAGCGGTGTTATTTCAAATCTCATACAAGTGGGATTTCTCTTTACACTAAAACCACTTCAACCAAAGCTTTCGAAGATCAACCCTCTTAAGGGGCTTGCAAAGTTTTTCTCTCCTCGATCTCTCGTGGATACGGCAAAGAATATTTTAAAATTAATAATTATTACCAGCGTTGCCGTTAGTACCATTCGTGGAGTTTTTGATACCTTTTATTCACTCTCGTATGCATCTTTTGGCGATGCTTTAACTGAAATTCTTCTTATAGCATATACTGTAACGATCCGCATTGTCATTACCTTAATTATTATTGCACTCATTGACTATGCCTATCAGCGATATGAGCACGAACAAAACATAAAAATGACAAAACAGGAGGTGAAAGAAGAGAATAAGCAACAGGAGGGTGATCCCGAAGTAAAAAAACGAATCCGCCGACTACAACAAGAAGCTGCCAGCCGCCGTATGATGGATGCTGTACCTGAGGCTACAGTGGTCGTTACCAACCCCACCCATATCTCTGTAGCATTGAAATATAACGATCAAATGGAAATACCAATTGTCGTAGCCTCTGGAGCAGATCATATGGCACTTAAGATTAGAGAAATTGCGCGTGAGCATTCCATCCCTCTTGTGGAAGATGTTCCCCTTGCGCGGGGGCTCTATGGAACAACTGAGCCGGGGCAGGAAATCCCCGTTGAGTTTTTTGATGCCGTGGCAGAAACCTTGGCCTATGTATATAAACTACAAGGAACGATATAGATGATTATTGATACGTATGAAACCTTTCTATGGGATTTCAACGGAACGATTATTGATGACGTATGGCTCTGTTATGAAATTTACCAGGTCCAGCAAAGAAAATATAACCTCCGTCTGCTTTCACTTGAGGAATACCGATTTTATTTTACTTTTCCGGTGCAAGATTTTTATACATTCGCCGGCTTTACAGGTACAAAGAAAACCTTTACTCGCTTAGCAGGGGAGTTCATTGCGCTCTACAGAGAAAAACGCACAGAGTGTCAGCTTCATGAAGGTGTTCAATCTGTATTGCAGGAAATTCAAAACCAGCAGAAAACATCACGTATTATTTCAGCATACAACAGGAAAGAGCTAGAGGCTACCTTAGAAGAGTTTGGTATTCGGCAATACTTTTCCACCGTTCATGGGCTTGAATCTCAGACATCAGGATCTAAAATTGAAATGGCACGCGAGCTTTGTGACGTACACAATTGTGCACCAGAGAAAACCGTATTACTGGGAGATACGGTGCACGACTATGAAGTTGCTTGTGACTTAGGTATCTCTGCGGTATTAACGACAAAGGGGCATAATAGTCGTGAACGACTTATCCGCGATTGTCCAAAAGCCCGTATTGTGGAAAGTATATGTCACATGGATTAAAGGACCATTTTTACGGAGGGATGCTCCTTGAGGAGGTCGAAGTAGGCATACCGCTCTTTTTCACTGGCTACAATGAGCGTAATCTTAAGAGCTGCATATTTTGAAGTTGTGTTAGTCTCTTCAAGGGTGTAATTTGTATTGCCCAGTAATTGTTCTATCTCAGTTGCAAGAGATGCGCCTTTTTTTCCAATAATTCTATATTGCCATGATGTGGGATAGTGTATATCCGGTTTTTCCATTACTCCTCCATAAAAAAAGGAGAGAGTAGTGTACTCTCTCCACGGTGTTCATAGTGAGAACGTTTTAGCGATACGATCTAAGCTTACGACGCTCTTCACGTAGTCTTTTTCGCTCACGGGCATTCTTTTTTCTCTTAAGTTCCGCGCTTGGTTTTTCGTAGCGACGGTGACGCTTTACGTCGGAGAGTACACCGGCACGTTCACAAATTTTAGTGAATCGCTTTACTGCCTTTTCAAACTTTTCGTTATCCCGTACAACAATTCCGTTCATTATCTTTTACACCCACTTTCTCATGCTTTAAATTCTCAGTGGCTGTAAAATATATTGAGATCGGTTTCTTATGCAAACTTTATTAGAGAATACCCAAGGATCGTAGCGACTGCTTGCTCAACCCGTAAAATCCGTTCCCCTAATGAAACTCCTAAGAGATCGGCGTTTCCCAACAGCTCATACTCAAAATCAGTAAAACCACCCTCAGGGCCAACCATATATAAAACGGGTATTTGAGAGGGGGAGAGGGTATGGACAGTGTCGCGTGGATGAAAGAGGAACCCCTCTTTTCCTTTTAAGAGCCGAGGCAGCACATCCTCAGCAAAGGGGCGAAAACGGGGATAAGTGGAAATACGGGGAGGTACGGTATCTCCTGCTTGCGATAACGCATCACGGAGCAATTTTCCTGTTTTTTCTTCACCCAAAACAGGGCTGTGCCAGTAACTTTTTTCAACCTTCCGTGAGTGAAAAAAAACAAGCTCAGATACACCGAGAACAGTTGCATCATAGACAACTTTCTTATATGTTTGTGGGCGTGGCAAAGCAACGCAGAGAGTAATTGGCAATTTACGTGGTAAGGGCTTTTCTTGTTCCATCACTGTTAAAATAATTTCCTGATCGGAACAGACTGCTACCACTCCTGTATGACGCTTTCCATGGAGTACGCCTACGCGTAAGGTGTCTCCTACTGAAACACGCAATACATGACGCATGTGCTTGTACCGGTAATCTCCGCGAGGAATAGAAACAGTATTACGTGAGCAATAGTCTTGATTTGTCAGTAGAATAATATTCATGGATATAAAAGTGGCGGAGAGGAAAGGATTCGAACCTTCGGTAGGGAAAGAACCCTACAATGGTTTAGCAAACCACCGCCTTCAGCCACTCGGCCACCTCTCCGCAGTATCAAAGTCGTCACAAATATATATAAGGAGCGATAAAAGAGCAAGGGTAATTTATAACTTAATACTTTCGTCGATAAGAAGAATCGGTATATCTTTACGTATCGGGTAGAGTACGGTTCCGTCTTTGCGAATAAGCCCGCCATCAATTCGCTCTTTCACCGTCTCACCTCCACGGTTTTTTATTGCACCGTCACGGATAGAGCGGTTAATTTTACGAACCACATCTCGCTCTGCCAGGAGAAGCTCCTGCTTTGTCTCCGGGCAACAGATAATTTCCAAGAGCTCACTATTCATTTTCGTAATCCTTTCAAAAAAGTCATAGGAAAGATATATCATTGCACCGCGAAGAGCGGAGGGGAAATTCTCTTCGGTATTCTCTAAGCAGAGAAAGAGAAAGGCACGCGCGGACACACTCTGTATTTTCGGAACTTTCTTGTAAAATTTCTCCGCGAGGAGAGAGTATCATGCTCTGCCCTCCAAAATGATAGTTTTGCAAAACTCCGTTCTGATTAGCAGCCACAACATATACTTGATTTTCTATTGCTCGTGCAACGAGAAGACTCCTCCAATGATCAATGCGTTTTGCGGGCCACGCAGCAGATACAAAGAGAATATCACCACTGTAAGAAAAGAGGGTTCGTGTAAGCTCGGGGTACCGAATGTCGTAACAGAGGTGATACCCATATACCGCAGAAGCAGAGGAGTAAAGAGAGATGAAATCTCCCTGTCGGAAAAGGCGTTCTTCACCGGGAAATAGATGAGTTTTACGGTATCGAGGAACAATAGACGTCGCTGAAATCTCGAAAATGGTATTATAAATACCACCGTTTAGGTGCTCAGCTAATCCAAGAGAAACTACAGTGTTGCTACCGCTCAAAATATCCTGAAGGGGAGCAAAAACAGTTTGGCGACAATACGGTTTAACCTGGTCTGCCTGTAGGGTATACCCCGTGTCACTCAATTCAGGGAAAAGTATGAAATCATGGGCTCGTTCTTGTGTAACAATTTCAACGATACGAGAAATATTTTCCTCTATTCGCCCAGGGATAGGGGAAAAGGATACCGCACAAACACGCATCATTAGCTCTCCTGATTACTCAAAATTTCTTCAAAAACTGGATCTACTAATCGGATATCACAGGATACATCGAAGTAATACAAAAGTGAATCCGGCTCTTGTTCTTTGGGAGGTGATTTGCAGAAAACAAAGACTGGTAACTCTGTGGAATACCTATCCTGAAATCGTTTACGGCGTTTCTCAATAGAGGCATGATCTGAAGACTGATACTCACCAGTAGTACAGTAGATACAGAGATGTTCTATACACTCAGCATCCTCAAGGTCATCGGTCGAGTGTAAGATATTCAGCAGTATCCCACGGGAGTGCAGATACGGAAAAATAGGGAAGTATGCCTCCGTTGTCGCAGAACAAACAGAAACCGTTATATCTGATTGTACTGCGGGTGATTTGGTAATCTTTGTATTAAAAAATGAACTATAGAGGGATATTTTACGTTGCACCTCATCAAAAAACTCTTTCCCCAATGCCTGAGGAGAAAACCGAATATACGATAAAAGATCGTGAGGGAGGGGAGTAGTGAAGTGGTCACACTCACTTCCAAACCCACACGCCTTTGCAAGTTTTTCTGCCACAAAGAGAAGTACAGCAAAGGCTTGCTCTTCTGTAAGTTCCCCAGGTTTTGCCTCCCAAAGCGATGCATTATCCGCAAATTCTTTGTTCACCGTCACAGAGAGAGGGATTCCTTCAGTAATATCTGAGGGGAACTTCCACTGTTCAAAGAGTTTTTTGGTAATATCTAAATGGGTTATTAAGGTAAGGCGTCGTTCACTGTCCCAAAAAAGCCCCATCTTTTTTGAGGTCTCTTTTAGGTAGGTAATAAAGAGATCTGGAAAGCATTCATCAAGAAGTATAATACCAAAGCTGTGGAGCAAGCCAGCAAGAAATGCTTCTGACTTGTCAAGATGAGCCATTTTTTTTGCAAGCATGCTGGTTAATATTCCCATGCTAATACAATAGATCCAATATTTCTTACGATCAAACCCAAGGGAATTGGCATCACTTGATAAGGATTTCATAACTTGGATAGACATGGCGATGTTCTTGGTTTCGGAAAAACCGATTCGTACAATCGCATCTTTAATACTATTAATCCGCTGATTATTTCGATTTGCAAAAAAAACCGTATTAGCCATTTTAAGAATATTACTGGCAATTACAGGATCTGCCTCAATCACTTTTGAAAGATCTGCCGCACCACTTTGGGGGTCATTCGATATTTTTAACACGCGCATCACCGTGAAGGGGAATGCCATGATAGTATTAATTTCTTCTAGCATACGGCTAATCTTTTTTGTTGGCAATACTTTTTTATCCAAGAGCATGTCAAGATAGGATGATTCTTCCTTTCCTTCTTTTTTCCACACCAGTTTTTCTGAATTATTCTGTTGGAAAAAATTTTCTATGTACTTCATGGCAAGGGAAAATCGTATGGGGGTTAACAAATATTGCTGTACACCATTTTGGTGTAATGCGCCTACTTCAGGATCAGACAACTTTTTTCCATAGCCAATAATTAAAGTTTTTAGATTTTTAATATTACTGATATTTTTACAAAAATTGATGTGATCGTGGTAGTATCGGGGAAAACGAATCAGAACAATATCAGGTTTAAATTGAACCGCATTGATGTAGGAGCTTCGGTCCGGCTCTGCGTCAACGGTATCAAAACCGAGTTGCTCAAAGGCCATTAGAAGAATCCGTTTTTCGCGCTCATTATCAGATATTATAAGAATGGATGGCATGGCACACCTTTAAGTTTACATAATATATATTATGCGACATTCTATGTTGTATTCTATCTTCATTATACCATAGATGTATCATGAATACCACACTTACAGTAATAACAAGGAACTTCGCACAATATCAGCACCAAGGAGCAGTTCAAAGATTGATTCAATTGTAATGAGTGCGGGATTATTCAGCACATTTTTTTTAAAGCGCATGGAGATAATATAAATTCCAAGAAATATGTAACCATAGATGTTGAATCGTTCGACCGGAGAAAAAATTAAAAGCGGAAGAAGGGCCAACTGCGAAGAAGAAAAAAGAAGATATCTTTTCTCAAGAGGCGTCAAGGTCTGGACAATTTTTTCTTTCTCCGCATCTTCTTCCTGCTCTTCCATACGGCTCATTTTATTTGCAAAGGCGGATATTTTGGCAGGAAAAGTAATTACAATAGCTGAGGAGATCATTGAAAAAATACTAAAAAGTATCAGTAGATATAACATAATCTCCCCCTTTATCCTACAATGCTCGATGTCCAATGTCTGTACGATACTGCATGCCAGAAAACTTAATTTCAGAAACCCCTGCATAGGCACGATCTACTGCTTCTTGAAGCGTTTTGCCCGTGCCTGTGACGGTTAATACGCGCCCTCCGTTTGTGATAAATCGTCCTTCCGCATCGGTGGTTATTCCTGCAAAATAGACCTGGACATTATCCTGTGCATTCGCTCTTTCAATTCCATCGATAACCTGCCCTGGATCAGAGCTTTCCGGGTACCCCTTGGAAGCAACTACAACGGTAGCACAATACTCTGCACGTATGGAAAAAGAGACCTCTTCTACCCCACCAGTGGCGGCGGTATGAAAAAGGGTATACCAGTCGCAGTCTACAAGAGGAAGTACCGCTTCTGTTTCGGGATCTCCAAAGCGACAGTTATACTCAACCACCTGTGGACCATCTTCTGTAAGCATCAGACCAACATATAGTAACCCAGTGTAGGGACAACCTTCTGCAGTCATAGCTGAAAGTGTTGGTGCAATGATCTTTTTTTCTATATCAGCAAGCATATCCGAAGAGATTAGCTCTGCCGGGGCATAGGCCCCCATCCCTCCAGTGTTCGGCCCTGTATCGCCATCAAATATGCGCTTATGATCTTGCGACACAGGAAGGATCTTATAAGAATCACCATCTGTTATCACAAATACTGATGCTTCTTCACCATACATCATATCTTCTATAACCACTGTTTCACCGGCAGAACCAAAGGCGTTTGTATCAAAAACCACCGTGAGGGCCTGCTCAATCTCTTCCATGGTATCACAAACCATGGCCCCCTTTCCCGCTGCAAGGCCACTTACTTTTACTACGAGAGGAGCCCCTTTTTTTTGTACATACGAAAGAGCGCTTTGTTTATCGGAAAAAGCCTTCCAGGGTGCGGTGGGGATATGGTATTTTTCCATGAGCTCCTTGGAGAACAACTTGCTCCCCTCAAGACGTGCAGCTGCTTTAGAAGGACCAAATACAGGGATATTTTTACCGACAAAAAGATCTTTGATCCCCTCAACCAAGGGTTGTTCTGGGCCGATTATTGCGAGACCTATTCCTTTTTTTTGCGACCACTCTGCAAGTTCCTCCCAGTTTCGAACCTCCTTTGGTACGGCCAAAGCTCCTTCACGCACCGCCCCTTCATTACGAGGATAAATATAGACATCAGGTGCTGTATCTGATTTAAGAAGTGCTGTGCAGAGCGCATGCTCCCTGCCACCATTGCCAACAACAAGAACAGAGGCTGTATTCATTATGTCTCCTTACTACTCAAATGATCTCGAAGCAATTGTTTCATAAGCATTTCATACTCAATATTTTGTTCTACCTGTTCGGCATCACACGAAATACTTGATACAATATATGTTTTTCCACGTAAGGCCTCCGACTTGATTCGTTCGTACACAGTATAAAGACTGCGTGAATCAGTCATGGGGAGTATAAACAGGGTAATCTCCTTATTTCGTACCATTATCCGTCCAAGAATATCTAAGGTACGGAGACGGTCGCGTAGTTCCTCCACCAGCTGTTGTGCAGAAACAACTTCCGCATGATCGGAAACCGCAATAATTGAAAAAGGATGAGCATATCGTTGATACTCATCGATGTAACGCTTAATAAAAAAAATGGTGAGCCGGGGAGAAAGAAGATCGGGCTGTTGTGACATGGCGGAAGGCTTGCTTTGTGCCCCAACCTTTTGGAGAGCTTTCTCTACTTCTTCAACACTCATATTCCACTTCTGAGCATAGGTGGCTATTCCTTTTTTATACCGCTCTACATCTTGGGTTTTATCAAGGACCATGAGAAGTTTCTCAGAAAGATCTTCAACGCTCATGGAATCGGTTTGTGAAATGGTTGAAACAAGCCACTCCTCACGCATTTTTCTCAGAGTTTCAGGATATCGCTTTTTCATTTTTTCAGCCACACTCGAATAGAGCTTTGTGTCGTGTATATCATTCTTCAACTGACCCAGAAGACGATTTTCTATAGTAGATACAACCGTATCAAGAGAGCCGGGGCCATCTTTTGGGGATACCTCTTGCGCAACCATTTTCTCACCAGCTGCTTCAATGATATTTGCAATATATTCCGAAAGATGTTCTGAGTTGGTCATTGAGTCAAGCTCTGCTGATTGCACAAGAAGCTTCAGAGATTCCTCAGGATTTTGCGCAATTGCTTGTGCTAACTCATCTCGGTCAACACCAAATTCTTCAGCCGTTTTAAACAACTCCTCAGCCCCCTGTTCACCACGGGTATGACTCTCAATGTGTTCAAGCACAGAGGCATAAAAGGTTGGTGAAATATCATCCTGAGAAAGTTCGTTTTTTAAGAACGGAACCAATCGCTTAACCTCTGTTGCCGATGATGTCAAACGCTTTAGAAGAAAGGCCACCTGTTGTGGTGTATTGCTACCACTGCGATATTCATCACGCAGTAATTGAGCCATGGTTTGTAGGGTCTGCTTTTCTTGTGGAGTTAGGGGCTCATCTTTAAGCGTGTTTATTCCGGAAATCGCCTGCTCTTCCTGCTGCTTTCGTGCCGACATCTCCACAATATGGCTGAAGGCAGAATCTTCTTCTTGAGATGAAAGAGGGGGCTCCGACGCAGAATTAGGTACGGTATTCACTTGGGTAAAAAGAGAGTTTGCACCGAGGATAAACTGTTTTTCGAGTTCCGCATCATCAATGCCCTGAGAAGCCCCCTCCTCTACCACTGCTTGGTCTGCCCGTACTTCTTGTAGTGTCACATAATTAATAAGCATTGAAGAAATGTGTGCTTGTTCTAAAAGCGTAATCAAGTGGTTTGCCTCTTGGCCTTCCAAAACGGCAGTTTGATATAGTTTACCAAAATAGGCAACCTGCTTTGCCGTAACTCCCCTGCAGAATGAAAGCGACTCAATATGACATTTCGTAAACTGCTGTATTGTCCGTTTAGTATTTAAGTGTGAATCAACACAGACGCGATTAATATAAAAGGACTCCCCATTCTTAAGCAGGGTCACGGTTTCAGACACGTCACTACTGTTTATTAATTCAGCAACTTCAGTAGCGGCTTTCATTAAAGACGGATGTTCCGCACCAAAAAGGACGAGATTATTAAAGAGCAGATTGATTTTTACTGCCACCTGTATTGAAAACTGCTCCATCTCCATTAGGCGTGCTCAGAAAAAGGCGTTAAAAGTTGACAGAACTGATCAGAAGATTCAATTCTCTGGTCAGGGTCAGCGGCAATCGCTTTCAAGAGAACACCTTCGAGTTCTTTGGGTATATCAGTTCGTAACCGAGACAAATGGGGATAAATAAAACTGTCTGGTGACGCTATTTTGCATCGAACCACCTCTTCCGGAGATTTGAGTTGCGTTGGTATCAGCCCAAGAAGTAAGTAGACAAGAGTCATGGCAGTACTGTAAATATCACTTCGATGATCAACATCACCACCCCGCGCCTGTTCCGGAGAAAGATAGAGTGGGCTTCCCACAATAATTGATTCGTGCATACTGTCAACAAGCCCCGGTGCTTTGGCGATACCGAAATCAACAACAAAAAGACGATCGTGCTTTTTCTCAATAATAATATTTGCCGGTTTTATATCTCGATGAACCACGAACTCTTCGTGGGCATAGGAGAGAGCTTTCAGAACGTCACAGATGAGGGCTACAGCTCTTGAAACGGGAATAAAGCGCTTTTGTTTTATAGGATGACGCTTTCTTTTCTGCACCATGGAAACCAGATTGTCCCCTTCAACTAAGTGCATGACTTGGTAATAAAACTCATCTTCCTCCCCCATTTTATATATGGGAATGATATTGGGATGAGTAAGCCCCGCAACAATTTGTGCTTCCATGGAGAAACTATCAATTTCAGATTGCCGTGTCTTAATTTTTGGGAGTATTTTGACAGCCACCCGGCGTTTCAAATCTTCCTGAAAGCCACTAAACACCACCCCTTTTCCACCAGAACCAATAACATCTAAGAGGGTTATCGTGTCAAGTTTTCTGCCGATAAAATCGGTGTAATCAATACTGATATAATCAAATATAGACTTCATACGTTGTACTACCCTTTTGTTGCGTGTATAAAATATATATCACGTCATCGCGCCGAGGACAACGACAGAAAGAAAAAAAACATTCTCACAACGAATGGAGTATCACCCTCTCAACTTAAAAGAGACGACGTGCAATCCACTGCCATATTTCACAACTTTTAGACATAATGGGGGCACCCGTAAAGGGTGACTGAAGTGCACCAATCTCTTGGTAAAACAGTTCTGGATTGATACTATCTTCGTGCAATCTGATACCCTGTCCATACTGAAAGAGGTCTTTTTCAAGAGCGTCCTGTTCTACAAAATGGGTCCGCGGAAAGTAAAGTAAGGGTTTTTGTGCCGATAACGCTTCACAGACAAGGGAGTATCCCAATTTTGAGATAATGTAATCACATGAATATGAGTAATCTTGCAAAGAGTACGCGCCCTTTTGAATGGGGATAAAGTTTGGGGGAACGTCACTACTTGGTGGGTAATACCCCAAAAACGTACAATTTTTAAATGAGGAAAGAAGCTGATACGAAAGAGTGGAAATTCCATATTTTCCGGTGTATATGAGTATGAGTTTGTGAGAGAATGGGATAGAATATTTCTGCATGAGATGAGTTCGGATATTTTTTCCAGGACGAAACAAAGAGCATCCTTGTAATGACTCTTCCCCGGAAAAAGTGGAAACTGTCCCCGGCCACAGTTGCACCCAATAGGTGATTTGTGAGTAGTCTTCATACAAGAGGTTTAAAAGCCAGCTATATTGTTTATATACAGATACATAAGGAAGAAATATGTCATACCACGTAAAGTTTCCTATGCAGAAAGAAGGAAGACCGAGACGAAGAGCAATACGGCCGGGAAAAGAAGCTGAATCCGTAATAATTGCTACCGGCGAGAGTTTTTCAATACGACGACACTCTTGATGAAAGAGTTTTCTGTTTTTTCCTCTTGGCGGGCAGATTTTTCAAGAGTTGCCGTACGATCTATTTTTAGTGCATCAATCTGATGACAACCATAGTCAAAACTTCTTTGGTAATAGGTAAAGGGACGCTGTATTTCTTCTAAAAAAACGTTTTTCCACCAAAGAAGTTATGTGGACAGGGATGTGCGCAGGTATTTCATTAATTAAGATACTCTGACGCACCGCATGGCCGTGACCATGACCGGAAATATAAAATACAATGGTGCCCTTCATCAAATACTTTCAATAGATATACGATCAAGAAATGTTTCTAAATGATCATGACTCACTTCCCCAGGACCTCGATGAAGCGCATTAGAGACGCCGCAGGCAACAGATTTACGACACACTGTCTCAAAGTCATCGTGTCGTAACACAGATACTACGGCACCAGCAAGAAAGGCATCACCAGAGCCAACCGAATCGAAGGATTCAACCACGGGAGGAGTACAGAGATAGCATCGATCATCATGCAGAGCAATCACCCCATCTTTTCCTAAGGTGATAAACACATACTCCATGCCTTCATCAATCAGACGTTTTCCCCGGAGGGCGATATGACGAATTCCTTCAATTTTTTCGGCAAGGGTTTTTTCAAGTTCTGCAATATTTGGACTAATAATACAGGGTTTATACTGCATCGCATATTTAAGAGGAGTTCCCGTAGCATCAACAGCGCAGCTGCTGCCGTGAGAAGAACAAAGCTCCATGAGTTCTCCATAAGTACTATCAGCATACCCCGGTGCTAAACTGCCTGTAAAAACCCAGAAATTTCCGGCATATTTCAGTTTATTACGCACCATTGAAAGGACCTCTTCACATGCTTCGCGACTCACCACTCCCCCGGTACTACTAATATGGGTAACCATTTTCTTTTCCCGTTCAAGGAGGGTTGTATTAATGCGGGTTTCTCCGGATATGGGGATGAGGGTTGCCGTAATGCCACGACGTTTACAATATTCCTCAAATAAGGGAATATTGTTGCGTGCCACTCCGCCAACAAGCTCTACATCTTCTCCAAGAACACGGGCAACCTTCGCAAAATTCATCCCCTTTCCAGCAGGATAGGTGCGAGCGGAAACAGAGGTATACGTCTCTCCAAGAAGCAGCTCATCTAGCTCATAGAGTACATCAATGGAAGGGTTAAAAAGAGTCACGTAAATCATATTGCCTGCCTTGTAAGAATACGTAATATAGTATTTCCTCGATGACAAAGACAGATATTTACCGAAAAATTTCACGGAAAGAAGCCCCAATATTTCGAAACTCTGAGCGAATGACTCGACCATATATACCGCGTTCAGGGACCAGCTCCTGGTGAAGCGGAGTACCAAAGAGCTTTGCACGGAAATGACCGTAAGTATCTGCACTTTCTGCATTCAAGGCCATTCGGGTTAGGCGTGGAAGTTGGTCTGCAACATCATGGACAACTTCACCCTCCATTTCAAAATAAAATCTTCCGTAACGATTCAAATTGCCCCACCCTGTAAATTCAAGCAGAGGACCGTGAGCCGCTACGGAGCGCATGTGTAAACGTCCTCCGTCATGCAAGTCAAGAGGATTCAAGACAATGCGATCAAAATACACCTGTGAAAAAGACGGAGCAAAACGCTGAATCGTTTCCCCTTTTTGGATAGGAAGATTCTCGACACGTACATTATGCAATTGCAACGAGAGGCGTTCTCCTTGGAAGGTTGTAAAATCGGCCATATCACCTTTCAGACGTCCCCGAAAATAGCCGCCCCCGCGAAGACGAACATCACTCTCAGGAAAATAGAGCCGTTCTATTTGCGAAAGTTTGAAATTTTGTACTTCCAGAAATAGTTTTGCAGAAAAGGGCGGTGAAAGAGCAATTTCTCCTTCATACAGAAAGAGACGGGTGTTTTCATCTGTTACAGCCCGCAGGTCTGTTACGATAATATGGGAATCACTCCACCGCAATTGGCCCGATATCTCTGCAAGATCGTAGGTGAATTCTACCCCTATATCACGGGCTGAAAACGAGTAATCACGATCTTCCCTTTGTACGGAAAGGTGGCGCAGTATGGGCTGTTCAGGAGCACGCAAGAGGGTTGCAATCTCGACTAAGGCAGTATTGGCAGTATAGGCATCTGCGTTCTTGACATACTGATCTATTTCATGATTGAGGAACGGCATAATATCTTCAACCGAAGGAGAGGGTAATTGTGCAAAACGTGTGCTGTCCAAAACAAGACGTGCAACACGAGCTGAATGAATCTGATGAGATGTATCTATGCGTAGATATGCCTCTTCAATAACTGCATGATTTTTCCATTCTAAGAAATCCAAGGTTATCTCCGGCAGGGCAGTGGCACGGTTTAGTTCCACACCTGCACCACGCAGATTCTCCCCCTCTGAAAAACTGATATCCACATCCTCCAAAAAGAGAGATTTTGCCGGAAAAGACTGGGCACGAGTAGCGGCGGATGAGCTCATAGCGAAGGGAAGCATTGCCGAAAACGAACCGAGATGCAAATCTCTAAATACGTACTCCTCTTCAGCATCGAGAGTGCCCATACCATGGTACAGAGAAATGCTGTCTCCATAGGAAAAGTGATGAAAGGATACGGTTGATCCGGAAGAATTCTTTTCATGAAGGTCGAGAGAATCTACCGCCCATGCCCGATCTGTTCCTTCATTAACACGTATACGGCCTATTGAAACGGCAGCGGGCAAAGAGATTGTCTGTAACACCCCCGTATCCGTTGTATCCGTGAAAAAAGAATATGGAGAAAGCGTTTCCATTTCATAGGGAAGGGAAGCGAGCACCATATTCTCACCATGTACTTTCGAAATATGCCACAGTGAGTCTGCGTCTCCACGCAGGGATACCTGCATACCGATCAGTGTATCTCCACCCGTTGTATTCAGAGTATCAAGGGTGCAAAAAAGAGTGTTCTCATCTTTTTCATAATACACATTCTTTACTTGCACAAGAGGCTTTCCTTCTCTATCGTGTAATTGAGCATGGGTAATTTTTAACTCACGCCTTGGAAGGATGGGTCGTATACGTTTAAGGGTAAGAGAATCTCTATATACGTCAGCAGGAGCAGTAGTATGTGCAATAAGCGTGTCAGCAACAAAATGAGATAGAACCGTGGTTGAGCACTCTTTTTCTGATGTCTTGTTTTTTGGGGAGGATGCATCTTTTCCCAGAGAGTCTTTTTCGATCCAACTTTTCATACGCATAAAGAGGTTTCTCCCCGTAAGCATCCATGGTGAATCGCCATGGGTGAAGGAGAGGTTCTCAATACGACCCAGATGCAGTTCTTTTTCAGGAAAAGAGATGCGGATATCATCCACGGGAATATCAGGGCGAAGTGGGGGTATGACAGATGTGTCAAGCACAGAGTTCTCCAGGGAGAATGAAAGAACAGAATCTCTATACACCACAGAATCCATCCGAAGAGAATCTATGGATATAACATCGGGAAACAACGCGGTATAGGAGCCGAATATGTTTTCAGAAGGAAGCCCTGCAATAACATTTCCCCCTCCACTGCACCGGAAAAGAACCCCTCGAGCGGACGATTCCAATACCCCGCAAACCGCCCTATTATTCCATACTCTCCTTGCACTGAAAAACCAGATGTCGGAAGTAGTTGCGGCACCAGTTCTTTCACAGTGGTAGGGCAGACATTTGAAACAACAAGGGAACAGCGGGATGGATATGTATTAAAGAGGGAGACATCGCCGTCAACCCGGAGAGTTCCCTTGGTCGGCACGGTTGCCTGAAGCACTTGCAGAGAAATGTCGGAAGCGTCCTTTTTCTGCAAGGCAATTTCCCCATCTTCCAGAGTATGTTCATGCCAAGAAAAACGGGAGACCGTTCCCTGAAACGAGAATGGTTCAGTGTACTCAAGTGTGGCAGCAGAGTTTTTTACCTCAATGTCTGCAGTTTTCAAATAACCAATTTTGATAGAAGCATGCTCAAACAGGGATAGTTTTTGTAATTTCTCAAAAAGTGCTTTTCTATCCCCCCCATACTCTTTCGAAAATAACGGAGCAATAAATGATGATGTTGCAGAAAGAATATCTTCTCTGTATTCGTGTATTTCCGCAACAAAATAGGTACACCGTCCCCGCCCTGCAAACTCCCCGTGGTAAAAACTAAGACGAAGGTGTTCGTAGCCGTCTCGCTTCACAGAAAGAGGTGAAAAAGTATATGCTTCAGAATTTTTATCACGGATAACCAGGTGTGAGAAAGAAAGGCGTAACTGCTCTGTAAAGAGCATTCTTGTTGCAGCTGTCTGCATGATGTGTTCTGCAATCTTGGCTATATCCCCTTCCCACATAGACGCACGAGTGAGAGGAAGATCCAAAATCACGGTGTCTACGTGAAGAGATGTTATGTGTAACTCCCCCGTAAAAATAAAGTTGAGAAGATCGAGGGATGCATCAAGGCCTACCGCTTCAACATGAGCAGTCTGCTCCGCTATACTTTCTGTAAGAAGGGTCACCTTTCCAATTTCGATACCATTCAAGTAGGAAAATCCCACATGTCTCACCTCACTTTCCAAAGAAATATCAGGGAAGAGCCTTCGCACTTCCCGCTCTATTCTCCGACGCAGAATGGATCCGGAAAAAAGCACCGCCCCACAGACAGACAAGATGAGAACAAGAAAGAAACAGAGAGAAATAGTTCGTTTTTTCATCAATACGCCACATATGTCGCTACTGAAGGCGACCCTATTTTATTTTACTTCATAGTATATGCATAAATATAACTGATATGTGAAAGGAGTTATAATTTGCAAAAAAAACGTGTAATTATAACAATTCTGGTATTGGTATTTTCTCTGAGCGCAGTAAGCCTTGACATCATTGAACATCGTTTGGACAATGGACTTAAGATCCTTCTCGTTCCGGACACGACTGTTTCTGTGGCGTCATGTCGTCTATACTACTTTAGCGGCTCCTACTATGAAACGAGCGGTACCACGGGGCTTTCTCATATGTATGAGCATATGATGTTTAAAGGAACCACCCGTCTTGGCACACGTAATTTCGAAGCTGAAATTCCAATTATGGAAGAAAAAGATCGCTATATTGATTCTATTATCTCTTTAAAGAACCGGGGCTATACCCCTGATGATTCAATCATTATAGCATATGACAGGAAGATCAGAACACTTCTTGACCAACAACGAGAGTATATCATTAAAGATGAGATTTGGGAACTCTATAACAATGCCGGTGCAACGGGATTGAATGCATGGACCAGCAGCGATATCACAGCGTATATTGTCACCTTGCCGGCCCATAAAACGGAACTCTTTTTTAATATCGAAGCTGATCGTATGGAGAATCTTGTCCTGCGTGAGTTTTACAGCGAACGAGATGTTGTTACAGAAGAACGACGACAAGTGTACGAAAACAATGGAAAAAACCACTATCTTCTTAAGCTCAATGCTCTTTTTTATACCGCCTCACCATACCGCTACCCTACGATCGGTTGGTACAGCGATATCCGCAGCTATACCCGTGAAAAACTACGGAAACATATTGGGCGATTCTACCGCCCGGATAATGCAATGATCGTTATTGCGGGAAATATTGATCCAGAACAAACCTATGATACAATAAAAAGATATTTTGGAGATATTAAAACTCCCGACACCCCTCTCCCAATGGTCGTAACTCGTGAACCAGCCCCCCTTGGAGTCCGTCGTTTTGAAGTTCTTGATGATTCTGAAACACCCCGAGTAGACATACTTTTTCATACCCCGGGCCATGGTGATTCCTCTCGCTATGCCCTTGATCTTCTTCAGAACATGCTCTCCGGTACGAGTGGGCGACTGCACCGTCGTCTGATTACAGAAGAGAACCTGGCTGTCTCTGTAGGAGCCTCAAATCGTTGGGCCATTGCCGATGGACGATTTCATATTTGGGCGGAGCTGCTCCCCGATGCGTGTCATAGAAGTGTTGAAGAAATTATTCTTGAGGAAATAGACGCTCTTGCTCAGCATGAACCCTCATCCTTTGAATTAGAGAAAACCCAGAATCAACTGGAGTTCTTTTTTATCAAGGAACTTCGTAATTTAGAGCGACTCTCTGATAACCTTGCCTATTTTCAAAAGTTTGGAGACTGGCGGGAACTTCTCAACTATACGGAAAATATTTCCGCCGTAACATCTACAAAATCAGCAGCACAAAAACACTTAAATAAAGACTTTAGAACTGTTGGGTATTTAATTAATAAGAAAGGAGATACCGAATGAAAATATCATTACCAACTCTGATGGGAGCTCTCCTGTTGTGCTTACAAATCACAGCCTATGCACATGTCACACCCCACCCAACAGAAATCTCATTTCCCGACATTACCTGGGATATACCTGAGGGAGACTCTTATTTTCACCGGTTTTCTCCCGAGGTTGTGTTGTTTTTAAAAGAAGACTCAACACTTCCCATATTCTCACTACAACTGACCTTTCAAGGCGGATCTTCGTCGGCAGCTGCTGGGTGGGAACCATATTTTTATGATGCGCTCTTATTTCGCGGGGGGGCGCACGACCACTCCCCGGAACAGGTTGATTCCCTTTTGGAACTCTATGCGCTTGATGTTTCTGTACGCTCAAGCACTGTGGCAACACGGATAACCATACGTGGGCTTTCACGATATTGGGATGAATCCTTGCATCTACTTGAGTCGGTATTACAAAAACCCCTCTTTGATTCTACCGAAATAGAACGGACACGGCGTCAAATACACCAGAAGATTTCCACACAGTTTTCCACACCGCACGCACTCTTGCAAGCAGCATGGAAGCATCGCATGTATCCCGATTCTCCCCTCTCGCTTCTGTTTACTCCTGATGAAATCGCGGAACCCAGTACGGAGGTTATTCGAGAAAAACTCGCGTATCATCATACGTTTTTACGAGATTCCACTGCCCTTATCTTTGCCCTTGCCGGAGATATGTCGAAAGAGGCGATCTCTCCTCTTGCTGTATCTATGGCAGAAAAGGGGGAACGAAGAAGAGCCACTAATCTCTCGATAGACACACCATCACCGACAATATCCGTGGTGCATCGGCCAGGAGCAAATCAAGCCTTTGTCCGGTTAGGTCATCAAACATTTCCCCGACCTCATAAAGACTTTTATCCTCTCACGATTTATAACGACCTCCTTGGTGGCGGTGGGTTTCACTCACGACTTGTACAGGAAATTCGTTCAAACAGAGGGCTCACCTATTCCATCCGGTCTGGATTATCAAGCAGTTATTTTTATCCAGGAACTTTTCATGTGACCTTCTCTACCCAAAATAGCCGTGTCAATGAAGCCCTTTTTGTTACAAAACAGATGATTACTGAATCATTGCAAAAGAAAGAAGATACGCAGGCAGTCGAGCAGGCAAAATCACGATTTATCTCCTCTCTCCCTTCACATTTTCGTACAAGCGAAGACCTCGTTTTTACCTACGCAGAAAACTACCTCAATACTCGTCCCTTTGATCATTTTACACGGTATGGAGAAATCCTCTCGCATATCACCCTTGAGGATATTCAGGAATCAAAAACACGAAATATTCATCCTGAAGAGTTTTCCATCGTAATTGTTGGAGATACAACGGCTCTGTTTTCCGCGCCGTCCTACGATGAGCAGCATATCAGAGATTTGCCCTACCAAACTCTTTCTCCGGAGGAGTTATAAAATGGACAGTGCGTGCACGGTGAGGAAATCGTATGGATAAAAATTTACGAAATGTACTTCTCTTTTTCTTCGTATGCATCACAATAATTCTTTCAGGCGTGGTGGGATACATCTCCCTTGAAGGCTATTCCTTTCTTGATGCCTTGTACATGACAATCATTACAATTTCCACAGTGGGATATCAAGAGGTGTACCCCCTCTCTCAGACCGGAAAAATATTCACCATTATTCTTATTATTTTTGGGATCACCTTGGCACTGTATGGACTGAGTGCTATTACGGTTTTCTTTGTCGAGGGAGAACTGAAGAAGTATCTGAAAGGAGTAAAAATGAAAAAAGAAATTAAAAACATAGCAAACCACTACATAATTTGCGGGGCAGGGAAAACAGGGCAAAAAATCATGGCAGAATTCCTGCATTTGGGAGAACCCTTTATTGTTGTTGAGGAGTCTGATGGAGTTGCCGATGCCTTGGAAGCAAAATTTCCGGAAACATCTCTACTCTTACTTCGGGGAGATGCAACCCGTGATGAAATTCTTATCTCAGCAGGTATCTCACGTGCAAAAGCCCTCATTGGAGTACTGGCAAATGATGCAGAAAATGTCTTTTTAACCCTCACCGCCAAATCCTTAAACCAAGATATTCGTGTTATTACCAGAGCCATAGAAACAAGCAGTGAGAAGAAATTAAAAAAAGCGGGCGCGGATACGGTTGTTTCTCAAATTGATATTGCTGCGCAGCGAATCTCAACAACCGCTCTTAATCCCAATATTGAGAGTTTCCTGGATATTATAACCCGTGTGGGGGATGAAAATTTCCGGATTGATTTTGTAAAGGTTTCTAAGAAAAGTGATTTTTCCGGAATACTTCTTCGAGATGCACAAATACCGCAAAAAACAAATTTAATAGTGATCGGCATAAAAAAGGGAGAAAACATTATGATTAATCCCATGTCAATGACCTCCATTGAGCAGAGTGATGAGTTAATTATCCTTGGTAAGGAAGAACAGATAAAGACAATTCGAAAAATTGCACGGGGCCTTATCAGCCTCACTGATATATAGGAGAATCATGTCTCAATTTTCAATAAAACCAGAAATACATACCGCAGTAAAGAGCAGGGAAGAACATCTACTCAAGGCCGGCATAGAAATACGTACAGAAAAAGAAATACCCTACGGTACAATTTATACTGTTGAAGGCCCACGAGAAACCGGAAAAATAACCCTCTACTACTCCCGAAAAAAAGGTCTTTCCCTTGTACGAAACACCAAAAATGAAGTAGCACAAAAGGCTGAGGATATTATCTTTGATCGACAGCCGGTACAATTTCATCCGAGAATTGGCACAGATGAAGCCGGAAAGGGTGATCTCTTCGGCCCCTTAGTATGTTGTGCTTTCTATATTGAAACAGCGCAGATGGAGCAAGAACTTCGTCAAATTGGTATTCGTGATAGTAAACGACTCAAAGATTCGGCAATCCATGCCATGGCACATACTATTATGACCCGATGGCCTGATCATTACGTCCTTGTCGCACCTCGAATGAAAACTTACAACAACCTCTATGACAGTATCGGAAATCTGAATAAGCTCTTGGGATGGATGCATGGCCGAGCCATGGCAGACCTTGCAGCACGATGGAACGAACGAGGTGCTCCGGTTACTCATGCCGTGGCAGACAAATTTGGGCCATCACAACATATTACAAACTCCGTAGGCGGTCTTGAAGAACTTACGATAGAAGCTGTAACAAAGGGAGAAGAGAAAGAACTGGCCATTGCAGCTGCCTCAATTATCGCCCGGAGCAGTTTTGTGCAAGCGCTTTCAAAACTGCAGAAAACCTATGATATTGACTTTCCTCTGGGGTGTGCAAATCGCGTCATCCCCGTGGCAAAAAAATTTTTCCATATCCATGGAAAAGAGCGTGGCGCAGAAGTTATGAAAATGCATTTCAAGACAGTAAAAAACATGTAAAGGAGTCATCATGATTAAAGTATCCATTGGTCAAGATTCACACCGTTTTTGCCAAGATCCCAACAGCAGTCGCCCCCTTATTCTTGGTGGCGTACCCCTCCCCGGAGAACGTGGGCTTGCTGGCAATAGTGATGCAGATGTGGTGTTACACGCTCTCACTAACGCAATATCAGGTATCACCGGAACCCCTGTGTTGGGAAAACAAGCGGACATTCTCTGTTTAGAACAAAATATCACCGATAGCGCGGTCTATCTTGAATATGCCCTGAAACAAATGAGCTCATATGAAATATCACATCTCTCATTCTCCATTGAAGCGAAGACACCCAAACTCCTGCCCCATTTTCCTGCGATGAAAGAAAATATCGCCCGGCTTTGTGGCATGTCTCCTTCTGATATCGGAATCACGGCTACTACCGGGGAAGGCTTAAGCGGATGCGGTAAAGGACGGGGTATTCAGGTATTTGTTGTCCTCACGGCAGTACAAAAATGACAGTGGAATAGTTTCTTAGATGGAGATGCCGCGTAGAGAGCTTTTTAAGGTTATCCAGTAATCAAGAACCTCTTGAAGCACCACCGGCTTTACCGGCTTAGAGATATAATCATCCATACCGGACTCCATACAGATTTGTTTATCTTCCACCATGGCGTTGGCTGTCATGGCGATAATCGGTGTAGCTATTCCATTTTCTCGCATCATTTTTGTGGCTGTTAATCCATCAAGACGAGGCATTTGTATATCCATAAGAATAGCATCGTAGGTGGTTTCAAGAGCCATTCGTATAGCACTGTTTCCGTTGTTTGTAACAACTGCGCGATACCCCAATTTTTCCAGCTGTTTCATGGCTACTTTTTGATTTACCGGATTATCCTCTACCAAGAGTATTAAAGGAGCTGATGACGGTACTTCTTTCACAGAAGGAGATCCTTGCTGTTTTGCAACAAAGGAATCCGTAGGTGGTTGAAATAGCTGCAACATAAGGCGCCGCACCTTAGATGGACGTAAGGGGAGAGACAGAAACTGTTCTTCCTGTATGTCTTTTGATACAATACCATAGCGTTGCAAAACAACCCGTGGAATAGGGGGCATATTAGATAGGTTATGAAGATGTGTATACTCTTTTTCTCCAAGAATAATAAGATCTACCTGTTTTTCTTCCGTAGCTTTTGAAATATGAGATATGTCGGAACATTCTTCTACATTTTCTACAAAGGAAGAGAAGAATCTCTCTAATACAGCTTTTTCACTTGCAACCAAGTCCTGTGCTGCATATAACACCCTTTTATGGGGAGACACGGTAATATTCTTTTCTGTATTCTCATGCTGTTCAATTCGTACCCGCACGGAGAACGAGAATGTTGCTCCCTTTCCGGGAGTACTTTCAACGCTGATATCTCCCCCAAGAAGCTCACATATTCGTTTTGATATGGCCAAACCAAGTCCTGTTCCCCCATATTTTCGAGAGACAGAACTGTCTACCTGGGTAAACTGATCAAAGAGATGTGCCTGCTTTTCAGGAGCAATACCGATACCCGTATCGGATATGGAAAATTGCAAGGACACGTCCTTATCAGAAGAAACATCAGCCATACCGACGTGTACACGAATGTGTCCCTCATCGGTGAATTTAATCGCATTTCCCACAAGATTCGTTAAAATCTGCTTAATCTTATGTGGATCCCCTCGATAATACTGCGGCATCTGCGGATCTTCATCGCAGATAAAACGAATACCTTTTTGATGTATTTTTACGGATGTCATATGAGAGAAATCATCCAAAAGCGCTGCAAGGCTAAAACTAATATCTTCAACACCCATTTGTCCTGCTTCTATTTTTGAAAAATCAAGGATATCATTTACAATCTGCAAGAGGGAGTTACTACTCCGATGCACTGTTTCTGCATAATCTCTTTGTTCTTCATTGAGAGGGGTATGTAACATGAGGTCTGTCATACCAATAATACCATTTATGGGAGTGCGTATTTCATGAGACATGTTTGCAAGAAACATTGATTTTGCATTATTCGCGAGCTGTTCTTCCTCCTTTGCCTTTTTTAGATTATTCTCTACTTTTTTTCGCTCAGTAATATCAACAATGAGTGAAGAAAGGCCACATATTTTTTTATTCTTTAAAAGCGGAGTACTGTACACAAGGGCAGGAAAGGTCGTTCCATTTTTACGAATAAAGCGATATTCATCTACATTACTTTTTTCCATAGTTGAAGTTTTACGTTTAATATTTTGGGAAAGTTTGTGCCAATCATCACGATGGATAAAATGACGCACCTCCATACCAAGGGTTTCCTCAGCTGTATAGCCCAGATCTGTCAGCATTCTTTTATTGGCAAAAGTAAGCACTCCCTGTGTATCAACTTCGCTGTAAAATTGGGGCAGCAAATCGGTCATTCGTTTAAAATTATTGCGATTATCTTCTAAGCTCCGCTGTGCCTCTTCATGCTTTTCCTGAGCAAGAGTAAGATCGGTGATATCCCGAAGAATAATCAATATTTTCTGCTGTCGTTCATTCTCCACGGGGATGTAAAGGTTACTATAATAGTTATCCCCAATGGAAAGGGTATCTTCTTCCACAATTCGTTTTTCTTTCAAACAGCTGCATATCATGTCTTTGTGGTTGTGAAAAAAAGGCTCTTCAAAGAGATTCCGTTTTTTTGAAGTAGGATAAAAGGAGAGTCCGAGAGCTTCTTGGGCAGACTGATTAATCTCCAAGACCTGCCCGCTACTGTTGATGTAGATAATTGGATCAGTAATGGTATTAAATAGGTTTTTATATTTATCTTCCACATATTTAAGCTGGTATTTTACACTGGGGAGAATTTTATGTCGGCGTATTGCCACGGCAATAATAAGCGCCATAAATGCTGTGGAAAAGGTCGTTAAGGGCACCCTTGGCATATGTGAAACCACAGGAATAACCTCGCTGATTATCCCTGCAAACAGAGGTATTGCAATAGCGATAAGAAGGTAGAATGCCTGCATTCGCTCGGCCCTATTCCGCGCACGTAAGAGATATTCAAACACCGAGATCAAAGAGAGGCCTACAAGGGATATGACAAGAACAATATAATGCAGAAAGTACGGCCCCAAAGTTGGATAGAAGCCCCATGATGAATGAATCGGCATACCAAGGAAAGCATCTGTAAAGAGATTAATTAATCCCAATACCCCAGCAAAAATATACAAAAAGACCACAAGCATACGAGTGTGTTCTGAATAGGTACGCCGAGTAAACACGATATAGCTTTCAAATATTGCTACTGAAGAAAGGGCGGCAAAGAGCACAACAAAGCGAAACCAAAACCACGCGGCATCAACGCTATGAGCAGAAAATATGAGAAATTCTGTTAATCCCCACAAGGCGAGAAACAGAGCCATTTTAAAGAAACATCGATTTGAAACTTTATTGGGAGCACTGTTGAAAATATTAAAACTGAGAAATAAATTAACTATAAACCCGGAAAACGGAAGCAGTGCGTACCAATTCATGGAGGACCTCCCACGCAGCAAGACATAGTCTAATATACATTATCCGAAGCCGCCATGGGAGGCAGAGGGAAAGAAACCCCTTCCCGTCCTCCCTGTTACGTATGTTTTAAAGAAATTCGTCGTAACCCCAAGGAGTTAAGTACAACCGTAAGAGAACTCATGGCCATGGCGGCAGCACCGATCATTGGATGGAGCAAACCAAGAAAAGCAGCAGGTATGGCGACACCATTGTACACCCATGCCCAAAAATAATTTTGCCGAATTTTACGAAAAGTGGCACGGGAAAGAATAACAGCTGATACAACTGCCGTGACATCCCCCCGAACCAAGGTAATATCCCCCGCTTCAATGGCAATATCTGTGCCCGTTCCCAAGGCAATACCCACATTTGCCTGCTTGAGGGCTGGCGCATCGTTAATGCCGTCACCCACCATGGCAACTGTTTTATGTACTTCTTGTAATCGCTCTATCTCTGAGACTTTTCCTCCGGGAAGCACTTCCGCTATGACATGAGAAATTCCAAGCTGGTCGGCAACTGCTCGGGCTGTTTTCTCATTATCTCCTGTTATCATCGCTGTAGATATACCATGACGTGCAAGTGCTTCAACCGCATCTTTCGCATCATCTTTTATGGCATCTGATATGGCAAGAATCCCTATAACACGGGAATCACGTGAAACAAATACAACAGTCTTTGCTTCGTCTTCAAGAGAGGCCGCCCGTATACGAAGATTTTCAGGGAGATTCTCAAAATTAATGATCTTTCGATTTCCCACACTAATTTGATGCCCCGCAACTTCTCCTGTTACCCCTTTGCCCACCTGTGCAGAGAACGATGTAGGCGCTACCAGCTCAATTTCATGCTCCTTTGCTGCTGCCAGAATTGCACCTGCCAAGGGGTGTTCTGAAGAGCGTTCAACACTTGCCGCAGCAAAGAGTATTTCCTGAGAAGTTACTTCATCAGTGGAGATTACCTCTGTTACTTCTGGGGTGCCACGTGTAAGGGTTCCTGTTTTATCAAAGGCAATGAGATTGACATCTTTCATGGTTTGAATCGCCTCTCCATTTCGTATTAAAATACCGCGTTGGGCTCCCATACCGCTTCCCACCATAAGAGAGGTAGGAGTGGCAAGACCCAAGGCGCAGGGGCAGGAAATTACCAATACAGCTGTCATGGCAAGAATTGCTAAGGTAAGCGGAGCTACCTCAGTGGTACTCCAGGGAAAATCAAAAAAACGAACAATGGAAAGATGAAACTCTGGAAATAGAAGCCATGAGAAAAACGCTGTTACAGCAATGATCATAACCGCAGGCACAAAATAGCCCGTAATGCGATCGGCAAATTCTTGAATGGGAACCTTTGATCCCTGCGCCTCTTCTACCATGCGAATTACCCGTGAGAGAAATGTTTCACTGCGCTCATGGGTTACGCGGATATCTAAAGCCCCTGTTTGATTTATGGTAGAGCCAATTACGGTATCGCCGGTAATACGATGAACAGGAAGAGATTCGCCTGTCGCCATGGACTCATCAATTCGTGTCTCACCAGAAATAATTTCTCCATCTGTGGGAATTTTTTCTCCCGGCTTAATGCGTACAATGTCACCCAGACGTACCTCTTCAACAGGAATTTCCTGTTCGACGTCTTCTCGTACAACACGAGCAGTTTTGGCTTCCATGGCAAGCAGCTTTTCAATAGCCTGTGAAGCCCGTCCCTTTGCCTTTGCTTCGAGATACCGTCCAACAAGATGCAAGGCCATTATTGAAGCAGCCATTTCGACAAAGGTAGTTATATCAAACCAAAACCCAATCATACTGAGCAGGTAAGGAATAAGCGATCCCATGGTAATTAAGGTATCCATATTAACCGATTTTCTGGTAAGTCCATTCCACGTTGCTCGATGCGTTTCTGCCCCCGCAATGAAGACTGCGGGAATAGCAAGTACAGCTGTAATAAGAAAATATCCCGGTATGGAAATAAACATGTGCACCACCATGAGAGCCATAATGATCCCCGCAGAAACAGAGGCCAGGAGCATTCGCTGAAAAATAGCTTGAGTGTGATCATGCTGCTCTTCATCTGTATCTGCAAGGACCAAGGTGTACCCCTGTCCAGCAAGGTGATCCGCAATTTCCCGCTGAGACACAGAGACAGGGTCATACGTAAGGGTAATCTTTTCTGCAGCAAAATTCACACGGACTTCTTCAACCCCTGAAAGAGCCGTAAGACTTTTTTCTATGGTGTTAGCACAACTTGCACAACTCATTCCGGATATTTTTCCAGAAATTTGTCGATACTTGCTCTGTATCTGTTCTGCTCTATATCCCAAGGTTGTGATCAGAGTACGAAGCTGATCGGGGCTTGTCTGTTGCGGATCATATTCAACGACAACTCTTTCAGCGGGAAAATTAACCCCCGCCGACATAACTCCAGGAGCATTCTCTAACTCTTTTTCTATTGTTCGTGCGCATCCCGCACAACTCATTCCTGTTATAGAAAACAGTGTTTTTTTCATACAACCTCCAACGTGTTCAAGCCATAGTATTAATGTATATCATTTTTGTAAACTTTTCAACTCTTATTTTTTAATACCTTGTTGACACAGAATGTAAACATAATTATATTAGTCGTCTAAAACTTTATTTGAGATATGTTTTATGAAGCCATCCACCCTAAGTATTTTCTTATTAGTTCTTCTTGCAGGTATTCTACTATTACAGCGAGTTTCTTCTGATGCAGACTCTCCCCATGTTGTGGTATACACAACGCGACACTACGATGTGGACGATGAGCTCTTTGCACAATTTGAGGAACAAACAGGTATCCGTGTAAAAACACTCAAGGGAGGAGCCGACGAACTAACTGAGCGCATTGTTCGCGAGGGTGAAAACACCCCTGCAGATATGCTTATTACGGTTGATGCAGGAAGACTTCACCGTGCACAGGAACGGGGAATCTTTACTCCCGTACACTCCCAGGTACTCAGCGAAAACATCCCTTCGCGGTATCGAGAAAGTGGAAATCACTGGTTTGGCTTAACCAAACGAGCGCGGGTAATTGTCTACGATACAAAACGAACATCCCCGGAAGAATTCTCTACATATGAAGCTTTGGCTGAAGATTCTTGGAAAGGACGAGTGGTCGTTCGCAGCTCAGAAAACATCTACAATCTATCCCTTTTAGCCTCTTTTATAGAAACCCTGGGCGAAGAAGACGCCTATAGATGGGCCAAGGGTATGGTACGTAATATGGCGCGATCTCCCCGGGGTAATGATCGTGACCAAGCAAAGGCGGTCATTGCCGGTGAAGCAGACGCAGCTATTTTAAATACTTACTACATTGGACGTATGCACTATTCTGCAGATCCTGAAGAGGTTACTGTGGCTAAACGAGCCGGGATCTTTTTTCCGAATCAGGAATCAACGGGTACCCATATTAACATAAGTGGTGCAGGTATTGTGCGTCATGGAAAAAACCAGGACGAGGCAATACAACTTCTTGAGTATCTCTCCAAAAAAAAAGCTCAGCAATTTTTTGCCAGTGCAAACTTTGAATACCCGGTTCACCCTGAAGCGACCCCCTCAGAACTTGTGCAGAGTTGGGGTGATTTTGTTGCCCAGGATATCCCCCTTGAAAAGCTGGGCAAGTACAATAATCGTGCGGCACGAATTTTTGACAAAGTGACGTGGAGATAGCATGATGAACCGAGTGCTTCGAGAAATACGTAAGCGAAAACTCACAGGGTGGGTCTGGTGCAGTCTCGCCTTGACCTCCCTAATACTCCTGCCCAATTTGAGCATCCTCTCTCCTCTTTTTACTCCTGCAACAGAAAACTGGTTTCATATACAGGAATATCTTTTAGCTGACTATTTGAAAAACACCTTCGCAATTGTAGGAGGAACTGCCATATTTTCAGCCCTTCTTGGAACACTCCTCGCATACATCATTACCTTTTATGAAATTCGTGGATCGAAGCTCCTTCATCTACTCTTAATACTCCCCCTTGCCATTCCTCCCTACATTGGTGCCTATGTCTATGCCGAAATGCTGAGTTATACCGGTACAGTACAACGCTTTGTTCGGTACGGCTTGGGTATTTCAGCTCCGCAATCCATGTATAATATCATGCACATTCCCGGTGCAGTAGCTATGTACACCCTCTTTCTGTATCCCTATGTATACCTTTTGGTAAAATCTTTTTTCTCAAAACAGTCTGCTGCAGTTGTAGAAACTGCTCAGAGTTTAGGTAAATCGCAAAAAGAGATATTCCTCTTCTTACTCATCCCCCTTGCTCGGGGAGCAATTGTGGGCGGTACAACCTTGGTCATCCTTGAAGTACTGAATGACTACGGTGTGGTACGATATTTTGGTATTCCCACATTTACCACCGCCATATTTCGCGTTTGGTTTTCCCTGGGGGATATTGATACAGCGATTCGTCTTTCCGGGGTTCTCATGCTCACTGTGCTTGTCTTTGTGGCAGCGGAAAAACTCCTTCGAGGGCGACGAAAATATCAGTATGCAACAGCACAAATTCGGCCCATACGAAAACGCCCCTTAACTGGTTTCTACCGGCTCTTTGCGTGGGGAACCATCGGAACTTGTCTTGCCCTTGCCTTGGGTATTCCCGTGCTACAACTGGTGTATTGGGCCATCCTCAGTTTTGATAGAATTGCCTCCATGGATCTCTTTTCTATCACCCTAAACACCCTTGAAATTAGTACCGTTGCATCGATTTTTATAATCGTTTCGGCCGTAATTCTTGCCAATACAGCACGTCTGCAATCCTCATGGATTTCCACCTTTCTGTCCAAAATATCAACCATTGGCTATGCCATACCGGGAGCAGTTATTGCCATGGGGGTTCTTCTTTTTATTCTATCATTGGAAAACGAGTTGACTTCCCGCCTTCCCATCAAAAACACCGCCTTTTTATCAAGTTCCATGGCCATGCTTATTTTTGCGTATTTTGTTCGATTTCTTACAATAGCCTATAATTCAGTAGAAACAGGGTTTGATAAAATCGGTCTTCGATTTTATGAGGCATCTATCTCCTTGGGAAAGGGTAATCTACGCACTCTCTTTACGGTTGATCTACCCATGATTACCCCAGCCCTTGTCAGCGGGTTTATTCTTGTTTTTGTAGATATCCTCAAAGAGCTTCCTCTCACAATGATACTACGCCCCTTTAACTATGATACCTTAGCAGCAAAATCTTTTGAGTATGCCAATGATGAAATGATACATGAGACTGCCATGACGTCCCTTGTAATCATTGCTCTTGCCGCCGGCTCCATCATTCTACTCTATGTTCTAAATCGACGGAATACCTAAAAGGAGCCCCCCATGTATCTTACCTTTGATCATGTTAACTTTGCCTATGCGACAAATGAGCTTTTGATTCTTCGTGATATTTCATTTTCCGTTGAACGTGACGAAATTATGGCGATCCTCGGAGAATCTGGATGTGGTAAAAGCACTCTTCTGCGTCTAATTAGCGGTTTTGAAATGCCTCTTGCGGGCTCTATCTATTTAAATGGACGCTGCCTTGCCCATGGAAGTAAACATTTTGTTCCTGCTGAACACCGCGGTATTGGGATGGTGTTTCAAGATTACGCACTTTTTCCCCATATGACGGTATTTGAGAATATCCGTTTTGGCTTAAAAGGAATCCGAAAAGAGCAGGATCTCCGTGTTACCCATGTGCTTTCCTTGGTTCGTATGGAGGAGTACGGAGCACGATTTCCTCATGAGCTTTCGGGAGGACAACAGCAGCGTGTGGCCTTGGCCCGTTCGATCGCTCCGAATCCTTCTCTTATTTTACTTGATGAACCATTCAGTAATCTTGATGCTCACTTACAAGAAGAGATTCGCCGGGAAATTCGATATATTGTTGCCGCTGCAGATATGACAACCCTGTTTGTCACTCACGATAAGGCTGATGTACACGCCATTGCAGACACGGTAATTCACTTGGAAGGTGGAACTATTGATACGTGGGAGAGAGTCTCTTAGAAACTCTTCCCCCTGTATCTCTCTGCAGTACAGAGTTACATCACCACAAGATCGCCATGAAGAGCCCCTGCTTCACGTATAGCCTGAAAGATGGATATAACATCCCGTGGTGATACCCCCATAGAGTTGAGAGCCTGTGAGAGCTCTGTTACGGAAGTATTTTGATCAAGTACCACCATGTCCATATCACGCTCTTCCACCACCTGTTCTGGATTGGGTACAGTCACGGCTTGACCGAAGGTAAAGGGTTGGGGCATGACCGCCTCGGGACGATTTGTTATCTCTACTTTTATACCTCCATGAGTAACAGCAACTTCAGAGATACGAACATCACTTCCTGCCACAACTGTGCCTGTGCGTTCATTCATAACAACCCGCGCTGGCATGGAAATTGTAAAGGTTAGATTTTCTACCAAAGAAATAAATTCGGCAAACTCCATGGACTCATCTGCCAAGAGCTCCTGCACTCGAGGATAATCAAGAGTAACCGTTGCAGCATCACGTGTACGTGCAATAGGTTCGTCAATGCCTAAGTCTGCGAGGGCAAAAGCATTGATTGAGGTTGTCATGGCAACAGCAGAAGAAAAGTCTGGCTTACTTAAGGAGATTGATAAATTGGTTTCACTGAAGGTATGCAGGTCATATTCATTTTGTACTATTGCCCCGTGAGGAATTCGCCCCACCACAACATGATTTTGACGTGAGCGGTTAAACCGTTCATTTTCTACTTGATATCCCCCCGTGGAAAGAGGCCCCTGGGCAGATGCATACACTTCTCCATCACTCCCTTGAAGAGCTGTAATTAAAAGAGTACCCCCTTCTATACTCCGAGCATCACCAATTGAAGCAACATTTACATCAATACGGGTTCCACGCTTGGTAAAGGGAGAAACCGTGCCGGTAACCATTACGGCAGCAACATTTCGAAGATTAATCTCACGCTCCGGCAACTCAATGCCCATATTCGTAAGCATATTTTTCATTGTTTGGTTCGTAAATACTGTGCTGCTTCTATCTCCTGTTCCAGCAAGCCCCACAACTAAACCATACCCGTATACCTGCATTTCTTGGAGTCCATCAATGTTTGAGACGTCACGGATACGTACTTCCTGCGTAAACACACTAGTAGTTAGGAGAACGACTATTACTATCCCTATTTTCATCACGTGCCCCCTTCTAAAATAACCAGTTAAAAAAACGGGTGATAAATCCGGGACGCTGTGCATCGGCATTTGAGCCCTGTCCGGAGTAGGTAATTTTTGCATCAGCGATATTTGAGGAGTATACGGTATTCTTAGGTGAAATAGTACTCGGATGAATCACACCGCTTAAATCGATGAGTTGCTCCTCCTCATTTATCTTTACCCGTTTACTTCCCTGTATCATAAGGTTTCCATTCTGGAGGACCTCCTCCACGCGCACAGAGATAGTAGTTCTAAAATCTCCTCTGCGTTTTGTGTCACCGCTGCCATCATACTCAGCGCCAAATTCACCACTTGTGCCAAATCGTGGAATAAACCCCAATAGCCCAGAGCCTCCCCCACCATTCACATTTACTCCGCCTTGATTACGAGTCTTGGTGTTGGCACTGGTACCTGCTTCAGCATTCTCCTGAACTAAGACTGTAAGGATATCACCTTCACGCAGGGCACGATGGTTGGTATACATGCTTTGGACTCGCATTGCCGTAAGAGGAAATACGGTACAAAACAGCATGAGAAGAGATATAACATGTTTCATGAGCGGCCTCCTTGGGTAAGCTCTACCCGCCCGGTATCAGTAATCCGAGCAGAGATGATTTTTTGACTTTGCATATTTTCTACCTGAATAATATCCCCCACATACCCGTTTTGGCGGGCTCGTGCGCGCATGGTAAGTTGTAACGCTTGCCCACCATAAACCAGCTCAACAACATCGCCACGTCGAACGTGCGGAGCTGCACGAACCCGTCCCTCCGTGAGAACGCTTCCCGAAGATATACGACTACGACTTTCCAGTCCGCGAGAGAAATCGCTCTGCAATACCGGAGACGATGAAAGGGAAGACACCTTCTTTCGTTGCCATGTCACAGCATCAGGGGTAATTGTCTCTCCTGGTGAAAAATCTCGATCAGCCACAGCCACCGTATCCCATCTCACGATTCCAAACTGAACAGAAAAATCTTCTGTATACTCCCCCGAGACGCTGGTAAAAGTGACACGACGACGTTCTCCCTGCCCAGTCGAAGGTATCTGGCGTATAGATAGGGAGTATTCAGACCCTTTACTTATTAAAAAATATGACCTTACATGATTTTCCTCAACAACTACTTCATACTCTCCTGAGCCACTTCTTGTAAGAGAATCTTGCAGTATTTCCGTAAGAACCGGGAGTATCTCCTGCGCATAAATCGTATCGGCTCTATGGGAAAGGCGAACCCGTGATGATCCGGAGAAAATGATCGAATCATGAAGATCCTTCGGCAGAAACAGATCTGCAATGATGGAAGAGGTATCGCGGTAATGGGACCGCCCGGGCAAGGGGGCTGCTCCCAAGGGGAGTTTCATAAGCGTATCACCCTGGGGACCCGTGATACGAGCAATATCTCCTAAATACACAGTCTCATGCGTCACCGAAGCATGCTCAAGAAACTGTACGCGTGACATGGCCTCAAGAGTACTGCTCAAAGAAATACAAAACAGAACAAATGCAACAGCACTCATATTTCTCTCCTACCGTTTCAACCCTGTGGCAGTCTGAAGCATATCCTCAGAGGTGGTTATGGCCTTTGAAACAATTTCATAGGCTCTTTGTGCAGATATCATACCCACCATCTCATCAACCATATCAACATTTGACCCTTCCACATGTTGATGCGCAAGTTCTCCCATGCCATCTCTTCCAGGAGTAGATAAGAGGGGCATCCCCGATCCCTCTGTTTCAAGATACAGATTATTTCCAATACTGTTTAATCCTGATGGATTAATAAACTGAGCAAGTTCAAACTGTCCAAGTTCAATATTTCGTGAATCATCTGCATCATCACTAACAGCAATGACATGTCCTTCAGCGGATATTTCGATGCTGCTGTATCCCTCAGGAATAATAATTTCCGGATAGACCGGGTGTCCCTCACTGGTTCTGAGAACTCCGTCGCTGGAACGGTGAAACTGCCCATCCCGAGTATACGCAACGCCCCCTCCGGGAAGAGCTACCTGAAAAAATCCTTCACCCTTTATGGCAACATCTGTATCGTTACCGGTGTTTTTTAAAGACCCCTGCTCAAAATTGCGCGTGATTGCACCAGTACGTACCCCAAGCCCTACTTGAATCCCTGCCGGAGCAACACTTCCTTCTGGGTTTCGTGTTCCAGGCTCTTTTATGGTTTGATACATTAAATCCTTAAATTGAATATTCTGCCGTTTATACGTATTGGTATTCACATTTGAAAGATTATTGGAGATTGTATCCATATAGAGCTGCTGCCCTTTCATCCCCGTTGCTGCTGTATACATAGATCGCATCATATCTCTACTCCTTTTCTATTGTACCCTGCCAACAGTATTAACTGCCTTATCAAGGGTTTCATCCTGTGACTGCATAGCCTTTGCCGTAGCCTCATAGACTCTATGGGAAGAGATCATTCCGGTCATTTCATGCACAGGATTCACATTGGATCGTTCTAAATATCCTTGCTGAATCTCAAAGCCACTCCGAAGAGGACTAGACACATTTTTTCCTGTTCCATCAGCCTCAGGGCGATAGTAGTTGTCACCCACCCCCAGCATTTTGTAGGGACGGGGAAAGTCGGAAATACGAAGACGATCTATTTCAACATTATCCTGAAGCACCGTACCGTCTTGTAAGACGTTAAGCTCGCCCCCTTCGGGATCTACTTTAATAAATCCGCTATCTCCAAATACCCGATCTCCCGATCCCGTAATAAGAAACCCTTCCTGATCCAGTGAAAAAGAACCATCCCGTGTATATGCCACCCCACTTGGACGCATCACAGAAAAGAACCCCTCCCCCTGTATGGCAAAGTCGAGGGGGTTCCCAGTCTGCTCTACAACACCATCTGAAAAATCAGTATAGGTTTCATCGGCTCGAAGTACCCGCTGGCCTGAAACTCTTCCGCGGTCATCTTGAAGATGCTTTTCGATAGAACTGGCAAAAAGATCGCGTCGTTTGTAGCCGGTCGTGTTCACATTGGCTAAATTATTTGCAATTTGATCCTGCCGTTGTGTCTGCAAGGTCATCCCCTGCACCGCATGCTGTATTCCTGATACCATAGCTTTTCCTCCGTTTCATTGGTATAAAGCACAAACTATGCCAACAACAGATAAAAGCATTCATACGATCTCACTTAAACAGGAGAGGAAATAAATGAAAGGAAGAAGGAAAAAATTGCCTATCGCTGCCATTGCGAGTAAATAAAGGAAAGAAGAAAAAGAAATAGATTTACCATAACTATGGTTGCGCCCGTGGGAAGACTTCTACCATCATGCAGTACATAGTAATAGGAAATACAGATTCCTGAAATTACAGAGATAAGTGCGGCCGTAACGGAAAGCAAAAGTGTGGCCGTAAAACTTCGTTTTACCTGTATCGCCGTCAGAGCAGGGATGATTATAAGACTTGATACTAACATTGTTCCCACAACCCTAATACTAAGGACAACATTTATGGATGTGAGAAGCACCAAGAGTTTATTATACCACTCTGCACGGATGCCCAAAGCACGGGCGAATTCCTCATCATAGGTTATAAGAAACAGTTTTCTATACACAAGGATAACCGTAAGAATTACAGCCAGGGAGAGTATTAGAGAAAGGATCATCTCTGACTGGCGTACCGTAAGAATCGAACCAAAGAGATAGCTGAGAATATCGACATTGAAACCATCTGAAATTGAGGCGATAATAACGCCGGCAGCAATGGCGGCCGAAGATAATAACCCAATGGAAGAATCGTTGTCAAAGCCCCTGTTTTGAGCCAAATAAAGAATAAAAAGGGACATGATCATTACAATTGGTATAGAGATATAGAGCGGGGACACCCCCACCAACATGGCCACGGCAACACTGGTAAAACTAATATGTCCCAAGCCGTGCCCAATGAGTGAAAGGCGTTTCAATACGAGAAAGACACCAAGAAGAGAACAACTAATACCGATAAAAATACCCGAAAGAAGCGCTCTCTGCATAAAGTCATACTGAAAAATCACTCCAAACCTCCATGGGTGCAAGGTGTTGTCTGTGCATGATTAAAATAGTGATTTTTCTCTTGGGCAGAGTAGTCAGCTGCAGGGCCGATAAAAAGAGGTCGTCGATCAAGCGCAAGGACCCGGGTTACATACGACTCAATATGAATTGCATCATGAGTCACCATAATAATTGTTTTTCTCTCTTTTTTATTCAGACTTTGCAAGGTTTCGTAAAAACAGTTCCGTGTCCGTTGATCAAGCGCTCCCGTAGGCTCATCAAGAATAAGTACCGAGGGATTTAAGGAGAAGGCACGGGCAAGAAAGACACGCTGACGTTGTCCCCCTGAAAGCTCATCAATACGTCGATTTCGCAAAGATTCTATAGAAAGCAACCCTAAGGCAGACTCAATCTGATCTTTTTCTCTGTGAGACAGCTTTTTAAACACCTTTGTTTGTGCACGGATAGCAGAGGCGACAACCTCATACACAGTAGCAGGAAACCCTCCAAGACTTCCCGTGCGACTTTGCGGCATATACCCGATTTTTCCACGCAATGATGCATGTCGTTCTAAGGTTCCTGACACTGGTGTAATAATTCCCATGAGTGCTTTAATCAGAGTTGACTTTCCTCCTCCATTGGGCCCAACAATGGCAAAGAAATCACCTTCGGAAACGGAAAAAGAGAGATCTTCAACAACCTTCTCTGCGCCATAGGAAAGAGATAGGTTCTTTGCCCGAATATACCACGTCATAAACCATCTGCCAATTTTTGTATATTGTTTTTCATAATAGAGAGATAGGTGGCTCTCTCTCCCACTTCATCACGACGAATATTATGTAACCCATGTAGTAAGGCGATCTCGGTGCCAGTCTCTTCACTGATCATTTCTGCCAGAGCAGGGTTCAGCATCTCTTCAAAAAAAATTGTTCGTGCCTCTTCTTCCTCCACACGCTGTATAATCCTCTCTACAGCCCGTGGTGATGGCTCTGCATTTGGCGAAAACCCTCGAAAGGGAGAAGTATGCGCAAGATTATACCGACGAGAAAAATAGCCAAAGGCAAAATGCCCCGCATAGAGAATAGTCTTTCCCTCATGAGACGCAAGTTTCTCTTGAGCCATACGATGAAGCTCTTCCAGCTCTGAAATATAATTTTTCGAGCGATTTTCATAGTATTCTCTCCCCGCAGGGTCCTTTTGTATAAAGGCTTCCGTAATGGTTTCTACCATGGTGATTGCATGAATTGGGTCAAGCCAGACATGGGGATCATACTTGCCATGGGAATGGTCGTGATCTCCATGGGAATGGTCGTGATCTCCATGGGAATGGTCGTGATCTCCATGAGAATGGTCGTGATCTCCATGAGAATGGTCGTGATCTCCATGAGAATGGTCGTGATCTCCATGAGAATGGTCGTGATCCCCATGGGAATGGTCGTGATCCCCATGGGAATGGTCTGAACGTGTATCGAGAAGAGAGAGGTTTGTGCTGACAGCAAGGGCTTTCTCCTGTCTTTGCTCGGAGAGCAGTCGTTCAACCCATGGATCAAGGGAGCGCCCCAGATAGAGTAAAAGATCTGCCTGATCTATGGCAACCATATCCCGGGGAGATGGTTCATAGGAGTGTGGAGATACTCCCGGAGGGAGAAGTAGGTTTACCTGTACCCGCTCTCCTCCTATGTTTCGTGCAAAATCGTACAGTGGGAACAGCGTTGTCTGTACGGTCAATCCAGCCTCATTTGATTGATCTCCAGAAGGAGAACACCCCCACAACAGTATGGCTACGAAGATACCGAAAAAAAGAAGTTTTTTCATATGGTCATGTTCCTGTAAAAGTTATACCAATCTAAATATATATTACCCTTACGAGTGAAATGAGGTGTCTATGAAATTTACGTTAAAAGCTCCGTACACACCACGGGGGGATCAACCCACTGCCATAGAATCATTGCGTGCAGGTATTGAAGCCGGTGAAAAAGAGCAAACTCTTTTAGGAGTAACCGGTTCTGGAAAAACCTTTACCATGGCAAATGTCATTGCCCAAACCAACCTTCCAACCTTAATAATCTCCCACAACAAGACCCTTGCTGCACAGCTTTACGAGGAATTTAAAGAATTTTTTCCGTACAATGCCGTAGAATATTTTGTGAGTTTCTATGATTACTATCAACCCGAGGCCTATCTTCCATCTACGGATACCTACATAGAAAAAACAGCAGACATAAATGATGAAATAGACCGATTACGCTTAAAAGCAACGGCTTCGGTGCTTTCACGCAAGGATGTCATTATTGTTGCCTCCGTTTCCAGTATCTACAATATCGGTTCTCCCGATATCTATCGTGAATCAACCTTTCCCATCTCCCGAGGAATGAGTATTGATCAAGCAGACCTGTTTCAACGCTTGGTTTCCATGCAATATATACGAAACGACATAGCCTTTGAACGAGGGACTTTCCGTGTCCGCGGAGATGTTGTTGATATATTTCCTGCCTATGAAGAAGATGCCGTACGAATCTCTTTTTTTGGCGATGAGGTCGACTCCATTTCTGTCATATCTCCCCTTACAGGAAAAATGCAGTATGAACTTGAAGAATTCCTTCTCTTTCCGGCAAAACACTACGTATCATCCAGGGTTCCACTTCCTACGGCCATCAAAGAAATTGAGCAGGAGATGGAAGAACAGATGCTTCGATTTGAGCATCAGGGAAAATTAATTGAGGCTCAACGGCTACGTGAGCGAACACGATATGATATGGAGATGCTTGAACAGGTTGGCTATATTAACGGTATTGAAAACTATTCCCGTATTCTTGACGGCCGAGCTCCGGGAAGCCGCCCCTCATCACTTCTTGATTTTTTTGAGGCACCCTTTCTTACGATTATTGATGAATCCCATATCACGATTCCCCAGATTGGCGGGATGTATAATGGAGACCGTGCACGAAAACAGACCTTGGTTGACCATGGGTTCCGCATCCCCTCAGCCTTAGACAACCGTCCTCTCCGTTTTGAGGAATTTGAGGGACTAACAGACTATGTACTATACTCATCGGCAACCCCAGCTGACTACGAACTTGAAAAGTGTCAAGGGGTGGTAGTAGAACAAATTATTCGTCCCACAGGGCTGGTAGACCCACCTATTGAAATACGCCCTGCCCAAACCCAGGTTGATGATCTAATCCATCAACTACGAGAAGTGGTACGCCATAAACAGCGCGCTCTTGTAACAACCCTTACTAAACAGATGTCTGAGGATTTAACCGAGTATCTCGATGAACTCGGATTTTCTGTACGATATCTTCATTCTGAAATTGATACCTTGGAACGCCCCCGTATTCTTTCCGCCCTGCGAAAAGGGGAGTTTGATATACTTGTGGGTATAAACCTACTTCGGGAAGGCCTTGACTTACCTGAAGTAGCCTTGGTTGCAATTCTTGATGCCGACCGTGAGGGTTTTTTGCGCTCCAGCAGATCCCTCATACAAATTGCCGGTCGAGCAGCTCGCAACCGAGATGGACGCATTATCTTTTACGCAGATAGGGAAACAAAATCTATTACGACCACCGTAGAAGAGTGTAATCGACGGCGAACTATCCAATTAGAGTATAATACACAACACGGTATAACCCCGGAAAGTACGGTGCGCCGTATAGACGACACCTTTGATAAATATGAGGATGTCCCCGCCTACCCTGCCGCTGCTGAAACAGGGAATAACTATGCCGTAGAAGAGTCGATAGACAGTGGTGCGATCTCCACAGATGAGTATATTGCAGCACTGACAAGTGAAATGGAAGCAGCAGCTGCAAAGCTTGAGTTTGAACGTGCTGCCCGACTACGCGATATGATCGCTGATATAGAAAAAAAGCAGAGTGATTAGGACTGACTCCATGATTTTGTAAAAAACGTTGTAAGCTCTGTAAGGGTGTCAATTCTCTTCGTAATGGATGTCACCATATGATCTATCTCGCCGAATCTGTCTTCTCCCGTTCTCTCTGCAACTCCATGAAGATGATCTGCGAGGGTTGTCAGAGACGTTATTTGTTCTGACACAACCGATTCGGTACTCTCCACCTGTTCAGCAAGCTCTTCCAAGTTAAAATTTATCTCCTCAAAACTGCTTTCAATATCCCCCACAATCTTTCCGCCCAAGGTGATATTATGCAACGCCTCTTCCACCATGTGAGCTGTATTTTCAACGGACTCAGAACTGCGTGTTGCTAAGGCCCGAACTTCATTTGCCACAACGGCAAACCCCTTTCCATGAGTTCCGGCACGGGCTGCTTCCACAGCAGCATTAAGTGCAAGAAGGCTTGTTTGAAAAGAGATATCCTCAATCGTTTTTAAGACACGACTGATATCTTTACTTGAATTACTAATACTGTGCATGGCATCAGTCATTTTTACCATACAACCAGAACCCTCTTCTGCAGCGTTAACCATATCGCCAACCTGTTCATTTGACTCCTGTATTACAGATTTACTTTTCGTAAATGACTCTTGCATCGTCTGTACCATATCATGAAAACGAACCAAATCTTTCTCGTACGACCCATAGTAGGAGATACACTCCTTCTCTCTTTCAGAAAGCTCCACAACCATCTCTTGTACTTCCTTGGTTGCTGTTGCAGCTTTGGAAAACTGGTCTTGTAAATGTTGTGTACATTCACTCAATCTTCGAGTAAGAATATTAGATGAATCGCCTGCAGGAGGAGCAGCCTTTCCAAAACAGACATCTGTAAGCATATCAGCATGTTCTATATAAGAAATTCGCACAGTAACAAGATGATGCATCAAAAGATCAAAATCATGAAAAAAGAGAGACTCCGTTTCAGAAGATGTATCCCCGTGGGAAATCAACTCCGCTTCTTCACAAAGTCGTTTCCATAGAAAAGAGACCATTTGGAAATGGGCAACCCCTGTCCAAAGACACACTATAACGTACAGTCCCCACACCATCCATGAAGCGGACAAAAAGAGAGGAGATGCGACAAAAAGTGGAGCTGCAAGCAATGCAATATGCACCATTGCCCAGAGACGATAAGTTCCTCCTATACCCTGAAGGGGAAGCTGACTCTGTGCAATCCTCTTACGCGAATATACTACAACATATATCTCCATAAGAGCGGATATACAAAAGAGCTGACCAGCAAAAAGAAATGCCGTTATACTAAGCCTGAACAAAAGACCAATATGTGCAATAGGAGAAAGATACGCAAGTATACTGAGGGCAACAAGACTGCCCACCCCCCATGATAAAAAAAGACATACCGCTATATGAACAAGTATGCTATGAATCGTATTTTCCCGCTGCGAGGCAAAAAGAGGACTCTTTTTCTTGTATGCCCACCGAAACGCAATAAGCAGACACAATACTGGACAGAGAAAGATCAAGGACCCAGTAAGAAGGGGGGGCGTGGCAAACGCTGAGGCTGTTATCACCGAAAAGAGTGAGGTAAAAATCCCCCAAAATAGAATAAGGATTCCTGCTCGTCTTTTCCATGATAGGGGATATACGTTGATTCTCTGTTGCATAGCTCTCTCTTTCTCAAAACATCATAAGAGAAATTGTACGGTGATTGTACTGTTCTGTCAACAGAAAATACTACGAGGTACCTTCTCTATACATCTCTTTTATCTGTCTCTGTTGAGAGAATGACCGGAAAAGGCGTTCAATCCGTTTTTCCCGCTGCACCTTCTTTCGGTGGGTTACTGCTGAAAGGAGAAGTTCTTCATACGTTATTTTACCATGCATATCATACCTCCTGTTACATATATTTCTAATATAGAGTAATGATGTGTCATCTAATGACAAGGACATCTGTTCAAAGGAGAAATATGGAAACAGTAGCAGTACTTGGGGCAAGTGCCAAGACAGATAGGTATTCATATAAAGCATTTCACGCCTTACGAGAGAAAGGGCACACCGTCCATGCAGTTCACCCCGGACGCATATCTCTGGGAGATATCGTTGCGTGGGGCTCGCTGAAAGAAATTCCCGATTCTCTTGACACCGTGACCATATATGTAAATCCGCAACGTCTTGAGCGTGTGCTGGATGAGATTATCGCAGTACAACCACGGCGGGTCATACTCAACCCGGGGACAGAATCTTCTGAAGCTGAGCGTGTACTCACAGAAGCAGGTATTACCGTGCAAAAGGCATGTACCCTTGTTCTTTTACGAACAAATCAATATTAAAAACGGCTGGCTCATATTGAGCCAGCCTCGTGTATTATCTTTTTAAAACACTATTTTATTTCGTAATGGCCTTCATATCTTCCATATATGTACGCAGGGTTCGGCCAATTTTCTCTACGGGATGCGTACGAATACGTCCGTTTACCTCAATTAAGGTTTTATTATCAACATCCGTGGTGTCAAAATCAAAGCCTTCACCAACGAGTTTTGAATCAACTTTCTCCATAAACCGATCTTGCAAAAGAGGTACACAGGCATTAGCAAAAAGGTAGTTTCCATATTCAGCCGTATCAGAAATAACCACATTCATTTCATGCAACTTTTTCCGTGCAATGGTATTTGCAATCAAAGGTACCTCATGGAGAGATTCATAATATGCTGATTCAGGATAGATTCCCGCATCGGTCATGGCTTCAAAGGCAAGTTCCACCCCAGCCTTTACCATGGCAACCATGAGAGGCGCTCTTTCAAAGAACTCTTGCTCACTCATTTCAACCCCTTCAGAAGAAGACTTCTCAAAGGCAGTTTCTCCAGTTTCTGCACGCCATCTCAGCAAATTTGCGTCATCCTGTGCCCAGTCTTCCATCATGGTTTTTGAAAATTCACCAGAGAGAATATCGTCCATATGTTTTTCGAAGAGAGGACGCATAAGACTCTTCAGCTCTTCAGCCACTTCAAACACCTGTATTTTTGCAGGATTTGAAAGGCGGTCCATCATATTGGTAATACCACCGTGTTTTAAGGCTTCCGTAATGGTTTCCCATCCATACTGTACAAGATATGAGGCTTCATCAGAAGAAATACCCTCGGCGATCATTTTATCATAGCAGAGAATCGAACCAGTTTGCAACATTCCGCACAGTATGGTTTGCTCTCCCATGAGATCAGACTTCACTTCAGCCACAAAGGATGACTGTAATACTCCTGCACGATCGCCCCCGGTACCACAACAGTACGCTTTTGCAATCTCAAGTCCTTCACCGGATGGGTCGTTATCTTTATGATCGGCGATAAGAGTGGGAACACCAAAGCCACGCTTATACTCTTCACGTACTTCTGAACCAGGAGATTTTGGCGCAACCATAACAACAGTGATATCATCACGAACCTTCATTCCCTCTTCTACAATATTAAAGCCGTGAGAATAAAGCAGGGTTGCCCCTTTCTTCATAAGAGGCATTAAGCCCTCAACCACGGGAGTATGAAACTTATCAGGAGTGAGGTTTGCCACAAGATCGGCCTGAGGGATGAGTTCTTCCATGGTTCCAACGGGGAAGTTGTTCTCCGTTGCATTTTTCCATGACTGCCGTTGAGAATCAATGGCAGACTGCCGCAGCGCGTAGGAAACATCCAAGCCGGAATCACGAAGATTTAACCCTTGATTTAACCCTTGGGCACCACAACCGACAATGACAATTTTCTTTCCCCGAAGTTTTTCCACACCAGAAAATTCACTTCTGTCCATAAACCGGCACTGTCCCAACTCTTGTACCTTACGGGCAAAGGGAAGGGCATTAAAATAGTTTTTACTCATACCTACGATTCCTTATGTTAAAACAATCTGTTCAAAAATATACTATGTCTATTTCAAGAGCAACGGTACACCGACCTTAGGAAAACACAACCGTGCGATTATTGTGAGAAATCACTTTCTTGTCAATATGATTTTGGACCGCTCGTGATAACACCTTTCGCTCTACATCCTGGCCGATACGGACAAAATCAGCAACGCAAAATTTATGATCCACCCGTTCCACGTCTTGATCGATAATGGGCCCGGCATCTAATTCTTCTGTCACATAATGCGCTGTTGCTCCAATAATTTTCACCCCCCGCTCATAGGCTTGATGATACGGCTTTGCTCCAGGAAAGGAGGGTAAAAAAGAGTGATGAATATTAATAATGGCATCGGTATAGTTATCAATAACTCGAGGATGTACAATTTGCATGTAGCGAGCAAGAACAACAAAGTCTATCTCATGCTCAGAAAGGAGACGAAGATGCTCCTCTGCAGCTTCAATCCGGGATTTCTTTGAAACAGGAACATGCATAAATGTAATACCAAACCCTTCCGTTTCTTCCCTAAGATCCTCATGATTGCTTATCACTAAGGGAATATCCACAGGGAGCTCTCCTGCTTTCCAGCGACTGAGTAAATCAAAGTAACAGTGGGTATATCTTGATACAAAAATCGCCATGCGTTCACGTTTTGCCCGTTCATGTATTTCCCAAGAGAGGTTATATTTATTTGCAACTTCATGAAGGAATATCACACGAAAATCATCGAGGGATATGCTAAAGTCATTCAAAGACCACTCTACGCGCATATAAAAGTGAGCATGCTCACGATCAACATGCTGATCAAGATAGAGGATATTTGCTCCAAGACGTGATAGTTGTGCCGTAATAGCCGAGATCAACCCTTCACGATCGGCACAGCGAATAAGCAGAATTGCGGTATTATCTGTCTGCATATAGCGGTAAAACCTTTTCTTTTAAAAAATATAGCCGCTGTAAAATATATTATGATTTGTATAAAATAGGAAAGGAGGAGGAATGTTTCCGATTACCTCTCTTCAATACTGGATTTTTGATATGGATGGAACCTTAACGGTCCCTTTGCATAATTTTGAGAAGATTCGTCTTCAGCTTGGTGTTCCCGCAGGCATGGATATTATCTCTTTTATGGAAAAACAAACAGAAACAGAAGCCCGGGAAACCAAGAAAAAACTAGAAGATATTGAGCTCTGGTATGCAGAACGTGCTGAAATACAACCAGATCTTATTCCTTTTCTTGAACAATTACTTACGCGCGGGTGCCGCCTTGGTGTTATTACCCGGAATAATAGAAAGCATACGGATATTACCATGGAGAAGACTGGTCTTATGAGATATTTCGATACCATATTGACCAGAGAGTTTGAGCCGGCAAAACCGCATCCGGCTTCGGTTGAATATTTTCTAACAAAGTGGAACGCTCCTCAAGATACCACGGTAATGATTGGTGATTACGTACACGATATTGAAGCGGGTCGTGCTGCAGGAGTACACACCATTTATTTTGATTCTCGTAAGGATTGTGCATGGAACTCTCTGGCAGAACGAACAGCACACTCCTGGGGAGAGCTTCTGGAGGAACTACCCTAAGTGAAATACCCGTTCTATTGTATCAGCCTGGGCATATTTTTAAGTTTTTTCTTGGTTTCTTTTCTCACCGCAGATGAATTACACGAAGATTCCATGCGTCCCATACTTCTTGAACGACTTGCAGAAGAGATGCGCCCCTTCTTTTCCCCCCCGAAACCATGGATGATCATTTTCCCCGACGAAACATTTCATTCTACCAACAGTTCCGCACAGACCGATATGACGTTACAGAACTCCTGGCTCATTCTCACCAGTATACACCTGTCTACTACACCCCCCGTTCCCACCTCAATCGCCCCATGTTTCATGGTCGTCCACTCTTTTTTCATCCGCCAGGAGAGCTTCGAGGGATACAAAACCCAACTCTCCCCCAACCACACACCAATACCCTTGAACCGGGAAAACTCTCTCTTGCTCCATGGAATCAGACTCCTGCGCGAAAAAATGCCTTTACCACGTCGCCCGTGACAACCCAAGTCTTCTTTCATACCGAAACAGGGCTCTTCTCAGGTAATACCCTTAATGCAACCGTGAGACGCAATATATCCCCCGATGTGGTATTTTCCGTCTCTACGGCATACTCGTTTTTAGACAGTACTGAATTTGATCATAATAGCGGAAATATGTATCGATTTTACCGTAATCTTGGCTTTTCTGAAAAACATCTCTCCGATACCGGAACTAACCCATATTCCCAAGCACACCAAACGACTCTCGGGCTTACCAACATACAAGATAATGCACAGCTTCGTGTGACCTATGGAGATTTTCAGCATGATCTTCGCCCCATGCATCCTGTGGTTGATAACGACACAACGTATTGGGTGCGAAATCGTGATTATTACACATCGATCTCGGCAAAACGTCCGCTCTTCACATCCCATGGCTCCCTAGTAGTTTCAGGACGTGCTGAAATAAATCGAAACAGACAAAATCTTACAACTCCGGCCATACAGATACGTAATGCCGGTGAAAAGACCTATGTGGGGGGAAAGGCATCATATGAATTCCTTCAAACGGGGGGCCATCATCTTCTGCTTACAGCTACGGGAGAATATGAACAAACCGAAGACTATGGAAAGCATACCGACTCACACAAACGTACAGCTCTTATTCTTGGCGATTCCATCTCTACCGAAAATATGAAATTGGTCGTGCACGGCGGTCTTGCCTACACCACCAATGATAACAATGACAAAGATTTTTTTCCTCTTGTACGCAGTCACGTATCCCATACAAGAGATCCTTTGCATCTTTCCGCATGGCTAAGGGCAGACTCCTACCGAGGTATACACCCCTTTGCTACAACCAATCACGAACTACTCCCCGAGAGATCCTCTACCCCATACCCTATCACTTCTGGAGGAATTACAGGAGAACTGCTCTTTGATAATATTCAGCTTCGATCCTCCTATGCTGCAGCACAAGAAATACCGGAAGAGGAAATCCCCTATTATTTTCCTGGTAATACAGGACCATCTAAGCTACCTACCCAAAGTATCGGAGTCGGAACAACCCTTCAGCCATCTTCCCAGATTGCCCTTATTCATGATACACATCTGCGAAATGCTCGCCCCTTTTGGACGAGTAGAAACGCCATGCGTATCCTGATAAGCCCCCAAGAGGCCGAACGCACCGTTTCACTTGACCTTCACTCAATTTACTACAGTGCCAGAGGCAAAACGGAGTACATCCTAGACACGCGACAGGTGGATGAGGTGCTTGACATCGGGGCAAAAGTTGCTGCCGAGATAAAAACCTTTCGATTCTATCTTCGCGCGGACAATCTGCTCAACCGAGCTCATGCATATGCACCGGGCTACACCATGCCGGGGGTTACTTTTCGATGGGGGTTTTCGTGGAATATTCGAGGATGAAATTATTGATCCGAATCTTTTGACGGGCGGTTATTTTTAAGAATATCAGCAAGATTTTTAATTGTTTTTTCTGCCTTAGAACCAGCCTCATGTAAGGCTTGACGGTTTTCTTCCTGTATGCGTTGATAAACTTCTTCACGATTAATTGAAACTGACCGCGGTGCCTCAATACCTATTTTTACTGAATTATTATTGGCTTGTACTATCTTTATAACAATATCATCGCCAATACGTATTGCTTCATCAATTTTTCGTGTTAATACAAGCATAATTAATCCCGTACCAAGGGCTCTTTTGTACTATATCTATCAGAATCAAGCACAACCTGCCTTGCCATTCCAGTGTGTTTATTGATAACAACGGGGCCGGAGAGATTAGCCGTTGTCTTCTTCATATCATCATTAATCGTAACAATCACGTACAATAGAACATCTTCGGGGGAAGTAACGCCAAGATCACGGAGATAGGCGTCAGAAATCTCCGGTTCGTAATTTGGATACACAAAAACCGGATTGAGTATGGCAAAGCGAAGTTCTAAATTATTTTCACCAACGCTTAACAACCACTCAAAGGGAGAAATATCCTCTTCCTGCACAATAACAAATTGTGTTCTTTCGGGAAATCCCGGAAGACCCTCTCGAAAGCGAATTATATCACTGGCAAGGTATGTTTGCTTCTGCACTGGTTGTTTTACCACAATCGACCCATCCTTCTCTGTACATGTAAGTATATATTATTCACTTCTTCTAAGAAAAGGTGAATTGTATCTTTTTAAAATTGTAACAGTTGCAAAATATCCTGGGGAAATGAATTGGCCTGTGCCAAAACACTTACACCGGCATTGTGAAGCACCGTAAGCTGCGAACGCTTTGCCGTTTCTTCTGCCATATCCGTATCACGAATAATTGAGTCTGCTGCAATAATATTCTGAGTCATACTAGCCTGATTTCGCGCTGCATGATTAAGACGATTTCCAAAGGCTCCCACATTGGCAAGCTCTCCGGTTATGGTGCTTGAAGCTTGGTCAAGTCTTCCAATTGCTTCCTGAGCAGTATCGGGATTTGAAAGATCAATATCTGCAATATCAAGTCCATCTTCATGAACTTGCATATCATGCAATCGAATATAAAAGATGTCCGTATTGCTATCGAAGCCGGAACCGATATGCAGTTTTCCCCCACGTCCTTCCCCCCATGGAGCATCACCGTTGATTAAGGCGTTTCCATTAAACTCCGTACTATTCGATATACGATCTATCTCTTCTAACAGTTGATCCGTTTCTTTCTGGATATACTCTCTATCATCGGGAGTTAAGGTTCCATTGGCAGAGTTTACGGCGAGCTCCCGCAGGCGATTCACAATATCTTGAATCTCTTTTAACCCTCCGTCAACAATATCAAGTAAGGAGCGGCCGTTTTCAATGTTTTGACTCCCCATTTGTAGATTTTTGGTCTCCATACGCATTTGCTCAGAAACACTGTATCCTGCAGCATCATCGTACGCAAAATTGATTTTCTGCCCTGTGGAAAGACGCTCAATTGATTTTGAAAGTTGTCGCTCTGTCCGCATAAGCGTATTTGCTGCAACCATGGCGGGAATATTATGATTTATACGTGGCATATTTCCTCCTTGAAATACATCCTTATATGTAGTTTACAAGAGACTGCTGCATAATTTGAGCAGTCGATTGCAATGCCGTATTAAAAACTGTCTGGGCGACAGAAAAATCAGCAACAATCTCAGCATAATCAGCATCTTCCAACTTCGAGATCTGATCTATGGTTTCCTCGTGTTGGCGAGTATTACGTTCCATGGTTGTTTCAACAAAATTAATCCGAGCACCATTTCTTGCTTGGGCATTTAAAATACGATTTGATGATTGCTGAATTGAATCCATGGATTCCTGTATTGCGTCGGTATCATTGGCTTTGAGGGCAGAGCCAAATTCAATAAGAGATTTAAGAGGGTCTACGGAATTGTTTACTTGCAAATCAAAAAAAGTGGTATTTACGGGGACAGAAATACCCGATTCAATCTCCCGTTTCACTCGAGAATTTGTACTAATAGTAGACCCATATTTGTCCACGCTCTCTCCCACATATTCAAAGTTCATTTGAATATCACCGGGAGAATAATTCCCCTCCCCCGGGGCAAAATTGCGATCTGCACCATGTGTCGCTGCATCGGGAATAAAGGTTATGGTTCCCGCCATATAATCAATGGAGTAGTCTTCTCCCTCACGAAGTTCTTCACCGTCAACAACAAGGGAAAAAGAGGCCGGTATCACTTGATCAATAGCACGGTGGTTGTTTTCATTTTGAGACCCCTCAGGAGAGATAAACCGAAAGGTATTCGGCTCACCGGGATCAACCGGATTTGTACCATCAAAATAGGCCATCTCATTTCGTTCATAATCAACAGAATTAATACCGACAGAACTATTCATAGGGCGCGCTGGCAAATCAGTATGAGAACCGGAGAACATGTAATTCCCCTTATACCGGGTATTCGTTAGAGAGGCCATGTGGACGGTCAATTGTCCCACCTCTTCCGCAATTTGGTTTCGTTCTTGATCAGAAAGGGTGTCGTTATCCGCCTGGATAGCAAGCTCATTTGCCCGTTTCATAACATCATGCATACTCGCCATGGCCGTATCGGTTACTTTCATCCAGCCTTCCGCGTCTTCCATATTTTTTTTATACTGTTCCAGACGATACCGTTGCGAACGAAACCGCAAGGTATTTGTTGTATCAACAGGACTGTCGGAGGGACGTTCGAGCTTTTTCCCCGTGGCAAGTTGCCGCTGTAATCGGGCAAGATCTGAATAGCGATCCTGAATTACATATTTTGTATGACGATTCACCGTATTGAATGTTGTTCTCATCCCATCCCCCTGATTAGAGATTTAGAAGAATATCAAGCATGTCTCGAGAGGTAGTTATAATCCTCGCAGCAGCTTGATATGTTCGTTGATATCGTATAAGATTAGACATCTCTTCATCAAGAGACACCCCGGCGATGGAATCCTGTCGCTCCTCATACTCTTGAATAAGGACAGTACGTGTTTTTAGATTCGAAGAAGCCTCATCACGGTCAATGCCCAACTCTCCAATAAATGATCCATAATAATCACCAAAGCTCATGCTCTTACGAGAGCCCTCACCCATGGTAAGAGAGTCTCTAAGCTGCCCGATACGAACAGCATTTTCGTTATTTCCCGGCCCGGGAAAATTACCGGACATATAATCAAAATCAACTGTTTTATCATTCCCATCATAGCCACTATTTAACATTTGGATACGGCCACTGCGGTAATCCACGGCATAATCAACGCCCTCTTCAAGAACAACCTCATCACCACCGGTGAGGCTTACCGTAACTGTCACAGAACCATTCACAATATTTGTTGCATCTTGTGTGACGCCATCACGAGTGAGATTTACCCATCCTTCACCAGAGCTCAATTCACCCACGGAAAACTCATTGGTTCCAGCACGATCGATGGAACCGCCCCGCGCTGCGGCAATATTATCAGTATTTGATTGAATTGTATCTGCAACAGCAAAATCAGAAGCACCTGTTACTGCCGGGTTGAAAAAATCAAATCCTGTATATCCATTAAGATTATACCCTTGACGATGTTGCTCATTTATTGTTTCAGTCAAGCTAATGGCAAGGGTATCAATTTTATCACGATATTCGGGAATATAGGAATCACGGGTATCCATTAAGCCTTTTATGCGTCCCCCCGTAATATTCATTTCACGACGACTCGCCTTGACTCGAACCGACAAGGTGGTAGTATCACCCTGTCGAGCTCCGGGTTTTTCGTATACTTCAAGCTCATTTACAGTCGTGGGAGATAGAAGAATATTTCCTCCAGAGGTAATGCTAATAGCACCGCTCTCATTTTCACGGACATCATAATCAATACGTTCAGCAAGATCTTTTAACAATTGGTCACGTCTGTCGCGGCTGTCATTCGCATTTTGTCCAGCCAATTCTACGGAAACAATCTCCTTATTCAAGGTATCAATCTCACGAAGAATCTTATTGGTTTCGTTCACTTCTGCAGATATTTGAGCATTTTGTCCACTCTGCAACTCTCGTAATTCCTTATCAGCATTTTGAAAAACACTGGTTAAGGTGTCAGCTTGAGTACGAAGCATGGCACGCGCAGCCTGATCATCAGGATTATTTGCGAGGTTATCCCATGCATCAAAATATTTTTCCATGTAGTGCTGAATACCATAATCACTCGGCTCTTTTAAAATGCCTTCCACGGTATGAAGTGCACTGTCAACGGCTTCATAATTACCTTTTTCCATTAACTGTCCACGAATCTGCGCATCCAGATGAGTATCACGTACACGCTCAATGGAGATAACATTTACACCGAATCCCATTTGGCCATGGGCAGTATCGCGGCGATAATCTGCTCCGAGAGATAAACGTTTGCGAGAATAGCCCTGTACATCAGCATTGGCGATATTATGACCGGTAACATTGAGCCCCATCTGCGAAGCATGCAGGGCTCTATTACCGATATTTAATGAAGAAAAACCGCCCATGATGTGCCTCCTTAGGCCTTTCTATTTATCATATTCTTCGCGCTGATATTTTTTTTCGGCGCTGCGTATAGCCGGAATCACTCTCAGAAAGTCCCGCAATCATTTCGACATCTTTCTGTATCGCGCCGAGATTTGCTTCTATAATCCGACTGTTCTCTGTGCTAATAGATCGGTTTTTCTGAACCGCATCTTTAAGCTTTTTTCGAAGACTGAGTATTTTTCTAGCCTCTTCTGGTGGAGCCACCGCTGCTACAGCTCGTAAACTATACTCCCGTGGGGGAATTCCCTTGATTTTCTCCACACACACTTTTCGCCGACGTTCTAACTCATCTGAAGCGTGAATAAGACCATTTTGTTGCTGCACAGAAACAGAAAGACCAGTTACATCTTTCTCTAAAGCAGTATCCTGTACCATCTTTGCAACATGATATATTTCTTCCTGTACGGAAAGCTGCTTCGTAAGAAGTTGACGCAATTCCTTAAAAGATGTTGTATCACTCATATCCTGCCAATCCTTTCACCGTGTCTATGTACCGGAGTGTTTCCCCAAAGGGAGGAACCCCCCCATATCGATCAACATTTCCAGGCCCGGCATTATATGCTGCTAAGGCTAAGGAAAGATCTCCTTCGTACCGTTCATACATTTTCTTAAAATACCGAGTTCCTCCACGAATATTATCGACAGGATCAAAGCTATCCTGAACCCCCATATCGCGGGCAGTTCCATCCATGAGCTGCATAAGTCCCTTCGCCCCTGCAGGCGACTGAGCCCGAGGCCGCCCAGAGGATTCCGCATGAATAATTGCAGCAATTATATTTTTATCAACAGCAAACTCCTGAGATGCCATGCCAATAATATGTTCATAGGCTGCTGTGGTTTGTGCCGCCACAGAACTCAACCGTTTTTCAGGAGAAGACGGTCTTTCTACTCCTGCTTCATTGGTATCACCGGAAGACACCTGTGATTTTTCAGGCCCATCGATCCTCTCTATGGAAGGGCGAGGCCGCCCCTCACTCTTTAAGCGCGATAGAGCCGACAACGTATTCTCATGGTTTTGAGCCAGTTCCGGCGATACTTGGCGAATAATACCTTGTGAAAGAGAAGAGTCACCTTGCTCGCTCATCAGGCGGGCAATTTCAGAATCAAGCATTTGTTGATACATATCTTCAGCGAGACTCTGAGGAACAAGGGAATTTTGCGGTACGGTGGCACGCATGGAACGCACCATAATATCGGTAAATATCTGCTGAAACTCTCCAGCAACAGCCTTAAGGCGTGCATCATGAGCCAAGTCGGCTCCTTGCATCATACGGTATCGTTCGACAGAACCAATCATAGCACCTCCATTTACATTGACAAGCAACCTTTATACCAATAATCACATCTTCTGGAAAAGAGCGTACCACACAAAAAGGAGGAAAATTTTTCCCTCCTTTCGGAATAAATAGACCTATGAGAAGCAATGCTTATTTAATTACGGGGATCATTCCCTGCACACGAACCGGTGCCTCCACTCCGGGCCAACGGGTGACTGCCATCACCTTATATGAACGGGTATGCACCTCGCGCCCATTTCTATTTGTGCCATCCCACGCAACACCAAGAACATATCGACCATTGTATAACAGGGGAAAAACAGCAATATTATTTCGATCGTCCTGTCGTCCCGACGTTGAAATAACAATATTTCCCACCTCATCAAAAATCGTTAACTGGCCATCAAAATCTAAGGAACGGGCCTGTTCCTCCGTAAAAGGAACCTGTGGATCAATCACTATCATCCCTCCAAGGGAGACAGCACTACCTGTTCCATCTATGGGAGTACCCACATCTTCGTAGGAGGTTATGGGAGAAAAGGCGGGTACATCGGCAATCCAAAATGCATCCATACGAACATTTACGCGCAACTCTTCCACATCCATTGGCACGCGACGATTGGCCGGATTATCCTGAATGTTTCCTGCATAATCAGCCACATCTGTAGCAGCAGAAACTCGTACCCAAATACTATCTCCACGATGCGGATACATACGCCCAGTAAGATTCTCTACGAGAAAACGGAACGTAGAATCTCCCGGTTGATCATAATACGTAAATTCTCCCGTATACGGCTGGGAACTACTTCCAAGATAAAAAAGCCCTTCATTATCAGGACGTCCCGGCAAAATAGAGGATATTTCTTCACTAAAACGTACCTCCAAAGTATCCTCACTTCGTTCCCCATCAAGAAGTTGCTCTCCAGACACATACCATGCTTGTGCAATAACCGGAGCAATAGAATCTGCAACAGAAACATTCCCAATATACTGATCTCCAATTAATTGAATATACTCTCCCGTGGGAAAACCGGTGAGGATATCTTCAAACCCTGAAACGGGAAATACAATACGTCGGTTATCCATATTATGGGGCTCTTCCCACGCAATATCATGGCGTACCTGAACCGTTTGTTCACTCCCTGGAAATTGACATACTATCTCATCAGGCAGAGAAAGCCCCTCCCATCGAGCTGCAAGCTCCACCACGGCAGAGTCAATAACGCCGTCGGCAGAGGCATCAAAATACGCACTCCCATCCTGTGCTCCCGAAACAACACGATCATACTGGCGTTCTTCCACAGGGGAAGGCAACCACCCTCCCACACCATTTTCAGAAACGACCGCAGGGTCTACAATTGATTGTGCATACACCGCCCCATCAAGAGGAAGAAAAAAGCTTCCCGTATACTCCTGGAGATGCTCAGAAACAGGTTGGGTGGTGGCATAATAGATTTGTGTACTGTCCGGTGATGCAAAGCTCTGTATCTGTATAGCCAATTCCTCATCAGCATAGTCACCACTCTCCGGAGAAATTGCGACAGCGGGGAGACGACGACGATAATACGTTCGTTCTTCGTGCGTACCAATAACAATATCGTCCCCATCAACCCATACTTCTACCTGCACGGCACTGCTATCTCCAGGCTGAGGATCTCCCCTTGACACCGAAAATGCCCCCTCCGTATGATCTATGGATTGCGTTTCTCCGCCATCAATTCGATAGAAAATGGGAGACACGTTTGATGAAACCTGAACAAGAAGAGCCTCTCCAAAGGCACTCCCCTGCTCTGGTGAGATATCTAAGACAGCAACTTGCTGTTGAACAAAAGTATCACTCTCTTCTTCCCGTGAGTGCAAATACCCCTCTTTGGCAGAAAAGGCTCTAATCCGTCCTGCTTGACGCAGGATGTATTCATGGGGAGAAGTACCGCGCTCTTCTGTGGGAGCAACAACATCTACGAAAACATCCCCCACAACGGGATCTCCATCAATATCATTTTCAGGAGATCGGAGATTAACAAGAAGCTCTTGCTCAAATTCACCTGAAGGCGGTGTGAACTGTGGAGGCTGTAATTTTCGATACACCAATCCCACGGAGGCAGCCCCCTCAAGAAATCTCTGCGATGTGGGTTCTACCTCTGCAGAGAGGTGCAAACGACGTTGCTCATCCTGATTCGCCGAAGGATCAACCTTAAACTGCTCCCGTAAAGAAAAGGTAAAGGTATCCACGGGAACATTGGGCTTCCGTGTTACACTTTTTCGCCATTCATACGGGGTACCATTATACTCAGCCGTAAGAACCATATCGTAAGTTGAACTGCGGATATCCGGCCCTTTTACCGTAAAATCAACAATAACTTTAACTGTATCGAGGGTCGTAAAAACACGTTCATCTTCCTGGGCAATTGTTGTATTCCCATGGTGACGAAGATGAATTGACGGATCTGGGTATCGCCAGTCATCCACGGCAATCCATTTAGTAATATCCTGTAACAGAAGATGCGCCAAATCCACATCTGCAAGGTAGGATGGCTGGAATCCAAGCATGCCTAAACGGCGACGCCCAGTCTGCACCACCGATATGGTATTATATATTTTACCATCGGCATCATAGCCCAAGAGATCTTGGCGCTTGTTGTTAAAGAGATCGACAAATTCATCCTGATTTTCAGCAGGGCGGGTAAAATGCAAAACCCCGTCTCTTCCGGCAACCTGCTTTCCCAAATAGTTCACATAGTATGCCTCCGTATCAAAATCACCACCATCTAAAAGATCTTCGAAACTTCGGAGACGCAATTGTTCATTAAAAGCCCAAATATCAGCTGAAGCCCGCAACCGCCCCGTACGCTCCCCGGTATGCTCCCAATCACGAAAAGGAAGTTCCCTCACTCCGGCCAAGGAGGGAAATACATTTTCAAAAATTGATTCCGTTTCCCCTTCAGGGAACAGGAGTATTTTCATATCCTCATACCCACCTGCGGCAAACTGCGGAACATAGTTACGTGGTGTACCTTCAGGGGCCGTACTGACCAACTCTTCCCCCGGTCCTCCCTGGGGTGGAAAGGCTTTTATTCGAGTACCTGCAGAAATAATCAAGTACTCACGCCCATTATGGGTCACTGTATAATCTTGGTCAAAACGGAAACTCTCCGTATCTGTCTCATACTCTCCCAGACTATTCCAGCCTCCCACAGGTGTGGGGAGCGGGTCGCCGGGATCGGCAAGAATTTCATCTTCTATCATAAAAGATGAGCCCCAGTACACATCTCCAGCAAACTGATTCTGCCAGAGAACTGATTCAATCAGACGAATTGAGTTGCTTGCTTGATCCCATCCAACAACGAGCTCCGTGTTCAGATGAACCCCTGCGCGCATGGCGGGGCCGTAAATATCTTCTGTAATAATTTCCACAGCCTTCGCATCGATCGACCAGTGACCGGAGTTTCCGTGGTTTATGGTAATGTCAAGATCATTCATGTCAAGTTCATTTACCCTTGCAGGTCCATCAAAGGGTTGCCGGTCAAGCCATGTTCCTGCAGCATCATACCCTTCTGTATCTACACGACGCTCATACAAAAGACGCCCCGTATCATCCTCTCCTTCATATATACGATAGATATGAGGATAGCCTCCTCCGGGAGATTGCTCATACTGAAGGTATACCTCGTTTCCCCGCTCCCAATCTGCATCATCATTTTCTGTCAAAAGATTAAAATCGGTAATTACCGATCCGGAATATGTGGTAAAACGATACCAATTCTGAACTCCCATGACCGGAAAAGAGGTTTTCTCAGGATCGATATTTACTGCTTCTGTGGCAGATATATCTCCAATTTGCAGAATACCAATTCCTTCTTCTGCCGCATCAAGAAGCAACTGATACATCCCATCAGTATGACTTCCCCATTCGTACCCTCCATTAATGTAGATAATGGCATCGGGGCTTTCTCCCTGAAAATCACTAATCAATCGATCAAGGCTCAGATTATCGGACTGGAAGTGATCGTTGTTGTATATGGCAATCGTATTCAAAATTGTCCCATGTCCAGCCACAGGTATCCCTTCACCAAAGGAGAGTTCAGTTACAACTCCCGCTGTATCCAGGGAGTTATTTTCATCCACGGGGATACGCCCACCGGAGATGGCTGAAATAAAAAAATGTAATTGCGCCATACCAACTTCAGGAGCTTCTCGCCATCCCTGTTCTTCTTCTGGATCGGTAAGGTCCACTAGGCTTCTCCAAAGAGTATAGGGGGTATTGGTTTGATCCATCCGCGTATTTCTATTCCATATTATGGCAAGATTCAAATCTTCTATATCCACATCAGAGGAACTGTTTTCTGAAAATGCCAACACCTCACCGGGTATACTGACACAGAGAAGAAGAAAAAAACAATCCGTCTATACCACACCATGATAGACCCCCAAACTAATACTGTTTTTAACAAAGCTATTTCACATAAACGCAAGGGAAACCTTTGCATAATGCTTGGGATCAATATAGAGAAAAAAAAGAAATCAACTGCCTTTTGTAATTTTGTCAACAAAAAAACGCTTTTTTGTTAAGAAACAAACGACAATGAAGCTTGTGTTTTATTGTGTAGTATAGAAACGAAAATTGGGATTCTGTAGAAAAGAATACCCAGGGCCGGACTTGAACCGGCACGGCTGTTTAATAGCCAAGGGATTTTAAGTCCCCAGTGTCTACCAATTCCACCACCTGGGCTTGTACGAACGCCCTTAATATATAAGGATGCACGTGCAAAGAGTCAGTTTTTTTATTTTCCAATTAAACGAAGGAATTCATCCCGCACTTTTTGATCTTCCCGAAATGACCCGAGCATGGCTGAGGTTGTCATAACAGAATTTTGTTTACCCACACCGCGCATCATCATACAAAGATGTTTTGCCTCTACGACAACCCCAACCCCTTCTGCACCAATGGGCGCCATGATGGTATCGGCTATCTGTTGGGTCATGCGCTCCTGCACCTGAAGGCGCCGAGCAAAGGCATCTGCCACACGGGCAAGCTTGCTCACTCCGTAGACCCGGTTTTCAGAAATATAGCCAATATGTACTTTCCCAAAAAAAGGCAACATGTGATGTTCACACATGGAATAGATCTCAATATCGCGCACGATAATCATGTGATTCACGTCTTCGGTAAAGATTGCATTACGCAACAATTCCTCCGGAGATATTTGATATCCTCCCAAGATATGCTCGTAGGCTTTCCGAACCCGACGAGGGGTATCTATTAAACCTTCCCTATCTGGGTTTTCTCCCACCGCTGTAAGGATAGAACGAATACTTTCATCAATCATGGCTGTTCCACAGTTAAATTATATCTGACTGAAAATACGTGAAATTATATATATTTTCAACATATCTTTCTACTTCATGGAGTTTCATATGTTCTTTAAAGAAGCCGACTCTGCGGCAGGATCTAAAAATGCTCTCATAGTACTCCTGATATTGGTGGTACTTTTTCTCTTTCGCTCTCAGATAGCACATGGCATAAGCTCCCTTTTTGAAGGGCTTGCCACAGCAGAAGCTCGAAGAGAACGACACGAATACACCGAAACTGAGCAGGACTCACTCCTTAAAGAACATCATGGGTTCTGGGTGTTAGACACATATTCGCGGGGACATTTCTCCATGCGTGAACATCTTGAGATCAAAGAAAACGGATATATATACCGTCACGCAGAGAAAAACTATGCTCTTCCTTATGGCGACACCCTCACTATCGAGTGGATTCGTGAAGAGTTTATGACGCCGCTCTACAGAGAAGAGGATGATTCCCATATTTTTCATATAAGCGATCTCGCCATCCTAAAAGAAGGATTTATTACCCCTGGTGATTCCTGTCTCTTTCAAAATCCCGAAGGGTTTCGCGAAGGGGTCAGTGCTCGCATAGATACGGCAACTCTCTCCTTTCAAGGACGTACATATCAACCATATGAAGGAGACTTAGGAGAATTTTTTCCCCTTGGTGCATATAACATGATACGACGCACTCGTGATTATCCTCCCTGTCTCTCCTCTGACACTCCTGCCAACACTCTTCGAAAGGCCTTGCTGAACTCTCTGGAAAAAGCTACAGAAGACCTTGACAATAAAACACTCATGAAAGAGTATTTTATCCCCTTCCTTTTAAAATCAGAAACTCTCTCCCTTGATACCTACTTTACCGATGAGCCCTATGTAGACCTTACCTTCTCTATTACAGCGCAAGGCGAAATTGATTCTATTTCTATAGAAGGCCCCCTCGGCAGATCTCGCCATAATCGTCTCTCCATTTTTGAGGAAATGGATTTGTGGCGCGGTCTTCCCGACGATCCCATAACCCTTTCCGTACGGTGGGAGTATCAGTAATGGGGCACGCCTTTGCTATTGTTGCACCAAACACGGATACAGGTAAAACCCAGGTCGTTGCTGCCCTCTTTCATCACTTACAACGGCAAAAACGCAGTTCTGCCGTAATGAAACCAGTGCAGACCGGTGCCTCTAAAAATATAAATGGGGAGTGGCTGGCAGAAGATTTGGCTGCCTGTTATGCTCGGGCTAACCAACCAACACCACCGATTCCGGGAGATCATGTTCCCTACGTGTTTGCCCCCCCCTGTTCTCCCCATTTGGCAGCGCAAAAGGCTCAAACCCCCATTGACATCTCTTATATAGCAGAATGTTTTCAGCGTCTGCGCAGCAAATATGACATGGTACTTCTTGAAACTGCCGGAGGAATCTTATCTCCCTTGTCTGAAACAGAGACCATGGCTGACATGATAGGTGCTTTGGGGATACCCGCAGTACTACTACTTCCCAATACTCTCGGAGCCATATCTCAAACTCTTTCAGCGGTGGAATCACTCTCCCACCGTGCAATCCCCATAGCAGGAATTATTGTAAAGGAAGGAGATCAACAGCAAGATGCTCTCAATGTTGAAATATCCAAGGACAATATGCGCTATATACACAGTACAACAAAACTCCCCCTGCTAGGACATATGGGATATACCCCGCGTCCCGAGGAGCTTCCTCACACCTATGCCTCTGAATGTAAGACTATTATAGAAAGATTATATGCGTATGATGACTGATAGAGAACTTCTTGCGTACGATCGTACCCATCTGTGGCACCCGTACACCTCTACAACAGCACCGCAGCCAGTGCTTCCTGTGGCAGGTGCAGAAGGCTCAACCCTTATTCTCCGTGATGGAACCCGCCTGATAGACGGCATGTCATCATGGTGGGCTGCTATACACGGATATGGCCATCCCGTACTTGATAAAGCACTTCATGAGCAGGCCGATGCCATGAGCCATGTTATGTTTGGAGGATTAACCCACGAACCGGCTGTTGAACTTGCCAAGGAGCTGGTGGAAATCACCCCACAGGGATTAGAGTGGGTGTTTTTGGCTGATTCCGGCTCCGTCTCCATGGAAGTGGCCATGAAAATGGCCGTGCAATATTGGTACGGCACGGGGCGGCCGGAAAAACACCGTTTCATATCTCTTCGTAAGGGATATCATGGAGATACTACGGGAGCAATGTCTCTTTGCGATCCTGAAACAGGTATGCACTCCCTCTTTATGGGGATTCTCCCCAAACAAATTTCCATTCCTGCTCCGGTAACTCCCTTTTCTGAGGAAACCCTCTACCAAAATGACGTAGATGCCTTAAAAAAAGCCTTTGAGACCTATCATGGAGAATGTGCCGCCTTTGTTCTTGAACCGATTATTCAAGGCGCAGGCGGTATGAACATCTACAGTCCGGCATACCTGCGGGAAGTACGACGTCTTTGCTCAGAATATGATGTGCTCCTCATTGCCGATGAAATCGCCACGGGGTTTGGCAGAACAGGAGAGCTTTTTGCATGTAATCATGGCGGTATATCCCCTGATATCTGCTGTGTGGGAAAAGCCCTGACGGGAGGATACCTTACCTTAGCAGCAACCCTCGCAACAGAAGAAGTGGCCCATGGGGCATGTCATCAGGGACAACCGCTCATGCACGGACCAACCTTTATGGCAAATCCTCTCGCCTGTGCTGTGGCCAGAGCATCCCTGAACCTGCTCCGTACCGAGCCATGGAAAGAGCGCGTTATCCGTATAGAACAGCAGATGCACACACAACTTTCGAAACTTGCACTTCTTCCTTCAGTGGCTGATGTCCGATGTCTTGGAGCCATTGCGGTCATAGAAATGACCGCCCCTGTTGACCCGGTTACGATACAAGAACGGTTTGTCGCAGAAGGGGTATGGGTTCGTCCCTTTGGAACCCTGGTCTATCTCATGCCACCTTTTATTATAACTCCGGAAGAGCTTACATCTCTTTGTTCAGCTGTGGTACGAGTACTTTCTGAGTGATGGATACTCTTTTTTTACGGTGGCAAAGCTTTTTTGGGCCCTCGCCGCCCCCGATACACTCTTGTATCTTCTACTCTGTTGTACCGTACTACTTCTGCTTCGAAAACGATACCATGCAGCTCGCTATTGCGGTCTCTTCTTAGCATTCTGTGCAACGTTTATACTCATATTCCCCCTTGGCGTATGGCTTATCGCCCCCTTGGAAAACCACCACCCCCGTCCAGCAAAACTTCCCGAACATATCGATGGGGTGATACTCCTGGGAGGAAGTGAACGTCCCGTTCATACGGAGTATCGGGGGGCACCACAGCTGAATGAAGCCGGAGAACGGCTTATCACCTTTGCCAGCCTGGCAAACCACTACCCCCACGCACAACTCATCTACTCCGGGGGAAGTGGTTCTCTTACTCGTCAAGCCTATGGAGAATCGGAGGTTGGACGCATGGTTATGGAAAAACTCGGAGTAGACCTCAAGCGCATTCATTTTGAAAATGAGAGCAGAAACACCTATGAAAACATTCGCAACAGTGTGGAGAAACACCCGGAAATTCTCCAGGGAGAGTGGCTCTTAGTTACAAGTGCGGCACACATGGTTCGTGCTATGAAAGTATGTGCTGCCTTTAATTTCTCCCCCACTCCTTACCCAACAGATTACCGTAGCAGTGGTGAAAATCTTGAAATTATCACCTGGAATTTTGCCCAGAATCTCTCTCTGCTTCGCCATGCGTGGCGGGAGTGGCTCGGCCTTTTTGCATACTTCCTGAGTGGAAAAACAGAAAGTTTTCTCCCTTCACGAAACCCCCTGTAGTATTTTGAATTAGAACAATTTTTACGAAGTAGTAGCATTTACAAAAATCTATGGTATAGTATGTACCATTTACTTCTTCAGGAAAAAAGGAGGCCCTCTTATGGGTAAAAAACGAGCAGTAAAAAATCTCTCTCCCAAAACAGAAAATTGGGAATTTACATCAAAGGACATGGATGCGGAAGGCATCAAGAATAGTTTTCTTAACAAGATTAAGTATAATCTCGCAAAGGACTCAGAAACAGCAACCCTCGTTGACAGTTTTAATGGGCTCTCCTTTGCAATTCGAGACCGCTTGGTTGAGCGATGGATTCAAACCCAAAAGACCTACGCATCTGAAAACCCCAAACGGTGTTATTACCTCTCCCTGGAATTTCTCATGGGCCGTCTTTTAGGAAATAACATCTCGAACCTTGGTATTACCTATGAATCGAAGGATGCCATGGAAAAGCTCGGTTTAAGCCTTGAGGAATTAGAAGATGAAGAGATTGATGCAGGACTGGGAAATGGTGGTCTTGGTCGTCTCGCTGCATGCTTTCTCGACTCAATGGCAACCCTTGAACTGCCTGCTATTGGCTATGGGATTCGCTATGAATATGGGATTTTTATGCAGAAAATCATTAACGGCTATCAGCAGGAGATCCCCGAGCAATGGCTTATTAATGGTAATCCCTGGGAAATAGAGCGACCAGAATATCAATATCGGATTCGCTTTTACGGACATGCTGGCACCTATAAAGATTATGATGGCACGGAACGACGCACCCTCTACGACACAAAAGATATTATGGCTTTGGCCTACGATGTCCCCATTCCGGGATACAAAAATAACACCGTAAACACCTTGCGTCTTTGGTCAAGTAAAGCCATTGATGAGTTTGATCTTGCCGATTTCAATCAGGGTGACTACATCGGCTCATGTGAAGATAAAATCAACAGTGAAAACATTTCCAAAGTACTCTATCCCAATGATAATAATCATAGTGGAAAAGAACTGCGTCTCAAGCAGCAATTCTTCTTCACCTCTGCATCCCTGCAAGATATTATTCGCAGACATTTCAAAGCCAATGATTCCTTGGATAATTTTGCAGAGAAAAATGCAATACAGCTGAATGATACGCACCCAGCCATTGCCGTGGTAGAACTCATGCGCCTCTTTGTTGATGAGTACAAACTGAAATGGGATCATGCATGGGGAATTGTCCAGAAGACCTTTGCCTACACAAACCATACACTTCTTCCGGAAGCTCTCGAAAAGTGGTCTGTTGCCCTTATGCACAACCTACTTCCCCGCCATATGGAAATAATTTATGAGATAAACAGTCGCTTTCTTCGTCAAGTATCCTTCCGGTTTATCGGTGATGATGATCGTCTGCGTCGTATGTCTATTATTGAAGAGGGACCGGAAAAAATGGTGCGTATGGCCTATCTTGCCATCGTTGGAAGTCATAGTGTAAACGGAGTAGCGGCACTACATACAAAGCTTTTAAAAGAGGGGCTTGTTCGTGATTTCTATGAAATGTGGCCAGAGAAATTCAATAACAAAACCAATGGTATAACCCCCCGCAGATGGCTTCACCAGGCAAACAGACCTCTCTCGGACTTTATCTCTGAAAAGATCGGTACGGAGTGGCGCAAAGATCTTTCTCAGCTGAAAAAACTTGAGCCCTTTGCAGATGATCCTGCCTTTCAGAAACAATGGATGGAGTATAAGTTTGGTGCCAAGAAGCGCCTTGCTGCGAAACTGAAAAAATGGGATAATATTGACCTCGATCCATCCATGTTTTTTGATGTGGAAATAAAACGTATTCATGAGTACAAGCGTCAACTGCTCAAGGTGCTTCATACGATCCATCTCTATTTAAAAATTAAGGATGGGCATACCGAGGGCTTTGTACCGCAAACAATCATGATTGGCGGAAAGGCTGCTCCCGGCTATTATATGGCGAAACAAATTATAAAACTGATTAACAATGTTTCCCGTATAATAAATGAAGATCCTGATACTGATGGACTGCTTCGTCTCTACTTTGTACCGAACTATCGTGTATCAGCCGCACAATACCTTATCCCGGCGGCAGATTTATCGCAACAGATTTCTACAGCGGGGAAAGAAGCTTCCGGTACGGGGAATATGAAGTTTGCTCTCAATGGAGCCCTTACCATAGGAACCATGGACGGTGCAAACGTTGAGATGGCTGAAGAAATTGGAGAGGAACATATGTTTATTTTTGGACTGCGCAATGAAGATGTCCAGAAAGTTTATGAAGAAGGACATAATCCTTTTCACTATTATGAGACGTCTCCTCGCTTAAAACGGGTTATCGACTTAATTAGTCATAACTATTTCTCTCAGGATGAGGGAGATATATTCCGTGATATTGTTAATAACCTTCTTTACGAGGACAACTTCCTCGTGACGGCTGATTTTGATGCGTACATCGATACGCAAGAGAAGGTACATGAACTCTATCGAGATAACCCTGATGAGTGGGCACGAAAATCAATACTTAATGCTGCGCGGATTGGAAAATTCTCTTCCGATCGGACAATTTCGCAGTATGCTGAAGAAATTTGGGATGTTACTCCCCTACCAGTGAAAGATGTTGAAGCGTAAGGAGCACAGCGGGGGAGAACCCCCCGCTTCTCCCGATCAAAAGGAGTTACCACATGGATGAAAACAACACTCAAGACCGAGCCCCGCGCAAAAAGCTTGATCGTCCCGTTGAATTTATTATTGATGCTGATGTCATTGCCGCACAGGGGCTCAATATATCAGAGACAGGTATCAGCTTTGAAACTGAAGAGCCGATCACCATTGTAATGCGCCTCAAGGATCGTGATAAAAGCGAGTACCGTGCAGAGCTTATCTGGGCGCAAAAAAATGAAGCAGGCGCCATGTCATACGGCCTTCGATTTTTAGGGAGTGAACCGGACTATACTGAGTCGTAAGGACGACGTCCTACGGCGTAATATCCTTGTTCCACCGTGTAGAATGATCCCATAACCAGAATTTTGGAGCAGTTACTAAGATACGCTGATGCATCTTGAAAGGTATCGCAACAGTGAGCACGGGGTATCTGCTGTTGTAGTAATGCCGGTGAAAGGCTGCGAGGAGTAGTAAGCCGAATGGCTGCTATGTCTTTAAAGGTTCTTTCTACGATGGAAAGAACCCCCGTATAATCCTTGTCTTTCATCATGCCAATGATACACCCCCAGTCATTGCTGTCTGAAACGAGACGGCATACATTCTCAACCGCCTCCGGTGTATGACACGTATCAAAAAGATACTCCTTCCCTCCGTGCATAAACCGTTCTATACGTGCTGGAATATAAACATCTTGTATGCCTGTACGAATAATCTCCGAGGAAATACCTACCTGTTTCAAAGCCGGAATAATCGTTCCTAAATTCGAAGCTTGTACCTCCCCCAACAAAGGAAGCATATACTCCTCGCCATATTCATACGTAATATATTGCACTGCCCCTTCAAACCGTACATGAAGTGGCCGCATCCCCGGAATATACGTAGCTCCTATTTCGTGGGCTCGCCTTTTTCCCTGCTCATGCACAGCAGTACTATTGAGCGCACTTACCACCACGGGCACGCCCGGTTTGACGATACCCAATTTCTCCTCGGCAATTTCTGTTAGAGTGTTTCCCAGATACTCCATATGATCCATGGAGATTGAAGTGATACAGGCAACCTCTGGGATAAGACAGTTTGTCGCATCAAGGCGTCCCCCCATACCTGTTTCAAGAACAACCCATTCACACCTATGGGCTGCAAAAAGCAGGAGGGCAAGGAGGGTTGATATTTCAAAAAAAGTTAGCTCTTCACGATCACACAGGGGCCGTACTTCTTCCCATAGAGTCATCCACTCTGTATCTGCAACAGGCGTACCATTAATACAAAAACGTTCTCGAAAATCACAGATGTGGGGTGAAGTAAACAGCCCCGTGTGAAACCCTGCTGCCCGAAGAACCGCCGCAGCCATAGCTGAAGAGGAGCCTTTCCCGTTGGTACCGGCAATATGAATCACCCCATATCGTTTCTGAGGATCTCCCACAGCATGAAGAACTCGTTTCATTCGTTCCAACCCGGGACGTATGCCACGGCGACGACGGAGAAAGATATCTTTCAGAACAGCCTCTTTATTCATTTGTGGTCTTTTCCTCTTTGTTCATATCCCAACATAATATATTTTTTCACACCAATATAATACATTGGAGACGCCATGCTGCCCTACATTTCCATCCTCCTTACGATTATCCTCTTTAGCACCATTGAGGTAACAGTAAAGCTTCTCCCCCATGATGCCATTGACCCCTACTTTCTTGCATCTCTCCGTTTTCTTATTCCTGGAGTTCTTATCACTGCAGGAACCCTTTCTACCTGCAAAACCATCTCCCTGCGACATTATGGCCGCTTTATACTTGCCGGAACCATCGGCATTGGTGCAACCTTCGGAGTATATCACTATCTACTAACAACCAGTGTACGTGCCGAAGAGCTTGCCCTGGTGTTCAGCTCTAACCCTCTTTTTGCAAGTATTTTTGCTGCGTGTATGCTCCGTGAAAAGCTTCCCAAGGCAGCCCTCTTTGCCATGGCCATGGCCCTTGTGGGCGTCTACATTGTGCACAACGGCTTTGCCCCGCTTACCACAGATCGCCTCTCTACAATTCTCCTTATGGTTTTCACCGCCCTTTCCTTTGGCTTTTATACCACTCTCAGCAAAAGCCTTGTAGCACATTACGGAACTCTTGCAACCACGGGTATGACTTTTCTTATCGGCGGCCTCACCCTTCTTCCCATAAGCCAAAGTTTTCATATTACTGACCTTGGAACCACACTTCCCACTCTGGCATATCTCATTTTTGGAGCAACCTTGGCAGGGTATCTCTTTTTCTTCTACGGCCTACACCGGGTTTCAATTCATGCAGGAACTTCCCTGTTTTATGCAAAGCCAGTTTTTGCCACAATCTTTGCGACCCTCCTCCTTGAGACAGCACCGCCAAATGCCTCATTTTATGTAGGAATGCTCTGTATTTTTGCGGCCCTCACCATTCTGATAACCCCTTGGAGCCTGTATGCAGTCAAATACTAAACCGGTCACCGTACAAACCATCACCTACAGCGTTATTCTAGTTGCTCTCACGGTATACCTCCTCATGATCACACGATCATTTCTTATCCCTTTAGTTATAGCAGGTATCTTGTTTTTATTTTTACGAATACCTCTCGGGGAATTGCGAAACTCCTGCAAAGAAAAGAGAGGGCCTCACTCCTTAATAAAGCCGCGACCCCCGTGGCAAATATCGCCACGATTATTCTTCTTTCCTTTGTGATTATCGGGTTTGCCTCAATTATCAATACGAATGCCCGGGCGATTCGTCGAAATATTCCCAAATATGAACGAACCCTCCGTGAGAAGATTGATCATTTCAACCAGATTCTTGGTACAAATATTCATATCAGTACGGGCTTTGAAGAAGCCGAGGAGAGCGCTCCCTTTGTCCCCCAAAGAGACCTTGCCTTGGATGAACCCTTCCATCGCCCTGTGCGAAGACTCTCTCAGCTTACAGAAGCGTATCAACATACCCCCGAAACGGAAGAGGACGAACAAGGCGAGGAAAATCTCCTTACCCGGCTTATGGCGCATAGCCCTGAGTGGCTTCAGGGGCATCTCCAGAACATACAAATACCGAGTTTAGTACAACTAACCTTCAGTACCATCGATCTCAGCTTTCTTCAAAGCCTCGGCGGTTTTTTCACTGACATGGCCCGATCCACCACCTTTACCTTTATCTACCTCCTTCTTCTTATACTTGAGCGTAAGAGCCTCCGCCAAAAGCTCGAAAAATTAACACGTATTCGCGGGGCCTCGCATATGATGGATGTGGGAAATAAAATTAACCGTGATATTTTAGGCTATTTAAAAATTAAAACCCTGGCCTCCCTGCTTACTGGCCTGGTAAGCTTTGCCATTCTTACCATTTTTGGCGTTGACTTTGCCTCCTTTTGGGCAGTCCTTATTTTTACCCTCAACTACATACCAACCATCGGCTCCATCATTGCGGTTATTTTCCCCATATTACTCTCCATTGTACAATTTGATTCGCTTATCACCGTGGCTGTTCTTGCCACAGCTCTCACATCGGTACAGCTTGCTGTGGGAAATGTTATCGAGCCACGCTTCTTGGGAAAAACCCTGAACCTCAGCCCCATAGCAATATTCCTTTTCTTAATTATCTGGGGACAAATCTGGGGTGTGGTTGGTATGTTTTTGGCTGTTCCCATTATGGTAGTAATTAATATAGTGCTTTCAAATTTCCCCCAAACACGTGCCTTGGCGGTTATTCTTTCTGGTGACGGCACACTCACTACTACTTCTAACCTGACAATTCTCTCACCTGAAGAAGAAGAGGAGCAAACAAGAGACACACAATCCGATCCTTCCTCTTCATAAGGTGAGGCCTTATTGAAAAATGAGTATGAGGGACGATTCTTAGCATATCTACAAGTGAGATGAAAAGAGCTTTTTTTTTCAAACCATCCAGACGCATATTTTGAAAAATAACAATAAATAATCCATGAATTGTTAATTATTAAGCCTAAAAAAAAGAAGTACCCCTCTCTGCAACCATCCTTTTTGTGCGGTACATATTTTCTTCCTCAGCAATTGAACTATAGGAGATATGTGTGACCCTTGCCACCCTCTTTGATCCGGCATTTTTTAAACGAATCCTTCCCGTAGCCCTGCCTCTGGCTCTGCGCCACTTCCTTATCTCATCTCTGAGTCTCATTGATACAGTAATGATCTCCAATGTGAGCGAAACATCCATTGCAGCTGTTGACCTAGCAAACCAAATCACCTTTCTTTTTATTGTAACAATGATTGGAATTACAGGCGGTGCGTCTATATATACCTCTCAATACTGGGGCAACAAGGATCACCGCGGTATAAAGCGAACCCTGGGATTAACCCTAATGGTGGCCCTTGTTTTTGGGGGGGCAACCAGTCTCTTCGCGTTTTTCTTCCCTGAGCAAATTCTCTCATTCTATACTGACACTCCTGCAATTATCAGTGAAGGTTCACTCTACTTGCAAATTGTGGCCTTTTCCTATGTTCTTTCAGGGATCAGCCTTTCCTACGGCGCAGCCCTACAGAGTATTCGCCGACCAAAACTCCCGGTGCTTATTAGTGTGGTGGCCCTCTCTCTCAATACTCTCTTGAACTATATTTTTATCTTCGGAAATTTTGGAGCTCCAGAAATGGGCATTGCCGGGGCAGCCATGGCAACCTTACTATCTCGTATTGTGGAAGTACTTCTCTTGGTGTACATTGCGTATCGATTAAAAACCCCCGTGGCGGCAACAGTAAAAGAGCTTACTGCCTTTACAGGGGAGTATGTAACCCGCGTTTTCAAAACGTCCCTTCCCATTGTTATAAACCAGTTTATGTGGGCAGGGGGAACCTCAATCTACAAACGATATTACGCCCAGCTGGGAAGAGATGCTATTACAGCTGTGAGTATCTCAGAAAAAACTATCAGTATGTTTATTATTATCTTTTTTGGGACAGCCACGGCGGCATCGGTAATTATCGGTAACTCCATTGGAGAGAACAATATGGAGCAGGCTAAACAAGACGGACACCGTATTTTAATCCTTGCCCCCATGGCGGGTATCATTGTGGCTCTTTTGTTCTACGCAATCTCTCCGGTTGTCCCGACCATTTTTTCTGTAACCGGAGAAATGCGTGACACAACCTTGGTGGTTCTTTCAGTCTTTGCTGTAACCCTTCCCTTTAAGATGTACAATATGCATCTTGTTGATGGTGTTTTACGCAGTGGTGGGGATACCAAAGTGGGCATGCTTCTTGATGTTTGCGGGGTGTGGCTTATCGGTATTCCCGTTGCCCATATTTCTACCACTTATTTTAATTTTCCCATTGAAGTGGTCTATCTCCTTATTGCATCAGAAGAGCTGATAAAAGCAGTAGTGGGGACCATGCGTATTGCAAGCGGTAAATGGATACGACGGCTTATCAGCGATAATGAAAAATATGAGTAATTGTTGTCAAAAGCTATACAAAAATACATTTCCACAATCTATTTTGAAATTTGTCCTAGTTTATGAACAAATAATAAACCAAAAGGAGTGAGTTTGCTAAAGTCACTTGTTTATATCACCCTTATATTGTCTTTATTCAGTTGTACTGGAGAGGAGCAGGAACCTATGGGCTATTTTGGAGAAGAGTCTCCCCTTGATTTATCAATTCTTCCCGAATCACCGCACGAGTATCGTCTCACACCAGAACGGGAAAGTATCGACCGGGCGCCATCACAAAATCCGCCAAACGGCCTCTCAGCGGAAGAAGTACCCCAGTTTATTATTATCGGTTCTGATGACAACACCTGCGCCCAGGGAATGAACTGGCTTCTTGATCTTATTGAGGGACAGAAAAACCCCGCAGGAAACAATAATCCTGCAACCTTTGACGGAACCCCCCTAACTCTTAGCCTCTACTGGAACAGTGATAACTCAGGCTACACCTACGATTCTGCACAAATCAAGGCATTACACCGTGCTGTTGCCATGAACTGTGAAGTAGCAAATCATACAGCACACCATCGCCATGGTGCTGAGCTCAGCAAAGAAGAGTGGATGCAGGAAATGGCCCGTGTTAATAAGGTACTCCTTGAAGCAGGCGTTATTCGCCCAGACACCCCCATGGGGTTTCGTACCCCCTTTCTTGAGTTTAATAAATACACCTTTGCTGCTGCCGCAGAAATGGGCGCACTTTACGACTGCAGTACCGTTGAGGGCGGCAGTGCCGATCAAGTATCCCTAGAGCCCGGCAGCTACCACTGGCCCTATACCATGAACCATCCCATACCGGGATATCCGAGCTCGTGGTGGGAAGGACAGCTGCAGAAAAACACGCCGGACTATGCCCTTGATGGATCGGAAAAAACTGAAAATCTTTGGCAGCTTCCCTGTTACTCCTTTCTTGCTCCTCACGACAGTGTTCTGGGAGAATATGGCATTACGGAGAGTATCCGCGACTATATGAAGGGTGTTGTATCCTGGGATCCTCAAGGGAAAGTAACTGGTCTTGACTACAACCTCTGGGCGCCGGGAGATCATGGCGGCTTTGAAATGAACAAAGAGCAATCCTTGGCAACGCTTAAATATACTCTTGATAGAAAATATGCGGGGAATCGTGCCCCCTTGACTTTGGGAATGCACTCTCAATTCTATTTTGAAGAAGATAAGTTTGCTAACATTACCAATGAAGAACAGCGGGAAGTACTGGCTGAATTTATCGCCTACGCCCTCACCAAGGAGGATGTACGAATTGTATCAGCCATTGATTTTTTCACTTGGTATAAAGATCCAAGGGCCCTCTAATGTCCAATCTACGGGGGTTTGAAAAAATACGAGTTGACCTCGCCCTCCCCCTGCTCATGTTGCGGGGACGGCGCGGTATTCTTGCCTGCGCCTACCTCAATCATCACACAGCGGAGGTAACGGGCGAAGCAATTGCCCTGGTACGCGGGGTACACTCTTTTGAAGAAATGTGCTCTGCCACAGTATTTGCCTGCTCCACGGAGGCGCAGAAACAGGGCGTTTTTGTAGGGATGACGGGGGCAGAAGCCCTTGCCTGTTTACGCTAATACCTTTCTGCCAACACTAGAATGTATATTATCTCCTTCTAAGGAGGTACTGTGTTTGTTTTAGATGACGTCACCTATGGGGATATTCTGACCATACCACACATGGAGATTCATGCGGGCTGTCTCACCTGCATTATTGGAGCAAGCGGGAGCGGCAAAACAACCCTCTTAGGCCTTCTTAATAATATGAAAAGCCCTGACACCGGACGAATACTTTTTCAGGGAGAAAACTTAGAGACCTTCCCGCCGGAACAACTTCGCCGACGAGTCATGATGCTACCACAAACCCCCGCGGTTTTTCCCAATACAATTGAGGATAACTTCACTTCCGCTCTCTACTACACCGAACATGACAGCATTCCTAACCGATCTGTCTTTCAAGACCTTCTTCGGGAAACGGGCCTGAATCATCCCCTTGATACGCCTGCACACCAGCTCTCGGGAGGAGAAAAACAACGTCTGGCCCTTGCCCGAATACTCTTGCTCAAACCGGAGGTTCTCCTCCTTGATGAACCCTCCTCTGCCCTTGACCGGCGCACGGAGCATGAGATTATTGAGATGATCATCCAAACCGTTCGTCGGCATAGCGGCACCATTATAATGGTAACCCATTCTGAAGAGGTAGCACACACCTACGGCGATCGACGAATTATTCTTGAAAAGGGTGTCATTGTAGGCAATGAAGAAGAGGAGGCCTGCCGTGGAAAACATGATTAGTATTTCCCTGCCCCGTTTAGCTGCTGCCTACGTATTTGTACTACTTCTGATACTTCTGGTACAGATACAGCGCATCGGTGCAACAGGACAAATACTTCTTGCAAATATCCGCATGACTATCCAACTGGTCTGTGTGGGGTATCTTCTCACAATTCTCTTTGAAAACCCCTCGCCGATTTTTAGTACCATGGTGCTTCTCTGCATGCTCGCCTTTGCGGTGCATACCGTGTTGGGACGTATTCAACATCAGCTTCCCCTGGGTATCGGAAAAACCATTCCTATTGCGCTTGTCATGGGGTCTTTCACGAGTCTTTTCTTCTTTATTGTTGTGGTTCTCAACCTTGATCCCTGGTATGACCCCCATTATATTATCCCCTTGGCAGGAATGATAATCGGTAACTCCATGACGGGAATTTCCCTAACTATTACGGGGCTATTTACGGGGGTACGTGATAATCGCTCCCATATAGAAACCGCCCTTATGCTTGGAGCAAAACCGGAACGAGTTATGGAATCCATCACTGCCCAAGCCTTTTTCAATGCAATTCTCCCCACAATAAACTCCATGATGGGCATGGGTATTGTTTTTCTTCCCGGTATGATGACCGGACAGATTCTTGCCGGAGCCCCTCCCATGCTGGCCATAAAATATCAAATAGCAATTATGCTAGCCATCCTGGGAAGCGTGACTCTCACCGTATTTGTCATGGTCCGCTTGGGGGGTAAAAGCTTTTTTAATGAACGGGCACAACTGGTCATTCCTGAGCAGGGATCGGGACGAAAAAACCAGTGAAACACACCATGCTTTGATAAAGCAGATCCTTGATATATTTTCCGCCCGTACAGGAGAAGCCCCGCCCAAAGGAGAGTTTCATGAAACGGGATATTCTATTTCGCTCCCCACAGAACGAGATTGCGGAATTTACCTTCAATGCAGAGGTAACGGAGGTGTTTGATGATATGCTCACCCGCTCCGTACCGGGCTATGGAACGCTCATATCACTTATCGCGCTCTGGGCAAAGGAGTACGTACAGGAAGGAAGTAATGTCTACGACCTCGGTGCCTCCCTAGGCACAGCCACGCAGGCCATAGCGCATAATGCCCGCGAGACCTCCTGTACCATCTACGCTGTGGATACCAGCACAGCCATGGTAGAAGCCCTCACCAAAAACGTGGCCGGTGCCTACGGTTTAGCACAGGTTGTGCCCCGATGTGAAGACATCTGCACCATTTCCTTAGAGCAAGCCTCTCTTACCGTACTGAACCTCACTCTCCAATTCATCCCCCCGGAACAACGGCTTCCTCTCTTGCAGCGCATTTATGCCCACACCCTCCCGGGGGGCGTGGTTTTTCTTGCGGAAAAATGTGATGACACCGAAGAGATGACCGAACTCTACTACGCCTTTAAACGGGCAAACGGGTATAACAATCTTGAAATCAGTCAGAAACGTACCGCCTTGGAGCAAGTGCTCATACCTGATACAGACACATGTCACCGTGACCGCCTTCACCGGGCGGGGTTTTCCCGGGTGGAATGTATTTTTCAAGCTCTGCAATTTCGAGGATATGCCGCATGGAAATAGGACACTTCTACGACGACCTGTTCAAGCATCACGCCCACTCCCGTTTCGGCCGATGGCTCCGGGATATTGAACCGGAGATCACCCGTCGCCTCTCTCCCGATAAAAATAAACTCACAGCCCACCTTCTCCAAGCGTATGCGGCCCTTCCTGCGGGAAATCCGCACCCTATTACCATTAAGGAAGGCATTGTTACAACAGGCGCTATGGACACCACCACGGCAAGCCATGAGGCCTTACAGCAGGCAAAACCCTGGAGAAAAGGTCCGTGGAATCTCAACGGTGTCTCCATAGACAGTGAATGGGACTCCCGGGTAAAATGGAACCGCCTTGGTGACATCTCTCATCTTCACGGCAAACGTATTCTTGATATCGGCTGCGGTAACGGCTACTACGGCTTTCGAATGCTTGATGCGGGTGCACGGGAAGTTATTGGTATTGATCCGGGTCTCTCTCAAGTATTCCAGCAACTTATGGTGCGAAAACTTGCAGAGCCTGTACCTTTTTGGATACTCCCCGTCGGGGCTGAAGCCCTTCCAGCCCAGCTGGACTACTTCGACACGGTGTTTTCCATGGGAGTTCTCTATCACCGAAAGTCCCCCGTGGAACACCTCCAACAAATACGATCGCTCTTGCGCCCGGGGGGTGAACTCATTGTGGAAACCCTCGTGGTGGATGACTCCTACGGTGAGGTCTTAATTCCGGAAGACCGCTATGCTCAAATGCCCAATGTCTGGTTTATTCCATCTGTGGGGCTTTTAAAAAAATGGTTGCGTCGTTTAAAATATGTGGATATTCATCTCTGCGATATTTCCCTAACCACGGAAAAGGAACAGCGAAAAACCTCGTGGGTGGATACACTCTCCTTACGTGATTTTATCACTGAGGACAGAACCGTGGAAGGCTATCCCCGTCCAAAACGAGCGATTGTGCGCGCCCGACGACGCGCCTAGGCTAAGGGGAGTCTGTGGATGGGGAGATATGTTCTGCCACCATGGCGGCGAGATCCCGTGTGCGAAACGGTTTATTGAGAAACCCATTTACACCATCTTGTTCCAGTTCTCCTAAATACTCCTCCTTGGCAAACCCTGAGGCTACGATAATGGGAATATGAGGGACTATTTTTCGCAATTTCTGAAAGGTCTCCCGCCCCCCCATGACCGGCATAATCATGTCGAGGATAATCAGATCAATCTCTTTCTGTTTCTCTTCAAAAAGCGTTACCCCGTCCCGCCCATTTTTTGCGGTGAGCACATGATATCCCAAGGAACCAAGGAGGGCCGAGGCGGTTTTTCGAATAAGCTCTTCATCATCAATTACTAAAATTGTCCCCGTACCCTGAGGCAGCTCTTCCTCCTGCTCTATGCCGGGGTCTATTTCAGAAAGCACGGGGAGATATATATGGAACACCGACCCCGTTCCCACTTCAGAGTACACAGAAATAGCACCACCATGTTTCTGTACCGCTCCATACACCGCCGACATACCGAGTCCCGTCCCTTTCCCCGTTTTCTTTGTGGTGAAAAAGGGCTCAAAGATACGAGACATAGTTTCAGAATCCATGCCACAGCCCGTGTCACGAATAGAAATTTTCAAATACTCCCCGGGGGTGAGATCAAAGGAAGATATGGCACAGTACTCTCTATTAAGAATACAGTTTTCCAGCAAAAAATGGAGTTCTCCTCCCTCGGGCATGGCATGACTTGCATTTATGCCGATATTCATAAAAGCATTTTGCAGCATGGAGGCATCTCCCACAAGGGTGGTCTTTTCAGCCCTATTTTCTTGTATAATTGTAATGTTTTTATTTACCGAATGCCGCAGGAGGCTAATAGTGTCATTAATGCTTGTTGCACAATCAAGGGTGGTTTTTTCTGCATTGCCTTTTCGTGAAAAGAGCAGGAGCTTCCGCGTTACATCTCCGGCACGATCTGCCGCAGTGAGAATCATTTCACAGCACTCCTTTTGCTCTTGCGTAAGCTCACTTGTTTCCGTAAGCAGCTCTGCGGCCCCCGTAATTCCAGCAATAATATTATTAAAGTCATGGGCCACCCCACCCGCAAGCTGACCAATAGCCTCCATTTTATTACTTTGATGAAGCTGTCTGGTTAATTCTGCCTGCCGTTCATCCGATTGATGCTTTTCCGTCATATCAATATGTGTTCCCACGGTTACATCGGTACAACTACCGTCATCACGGCGCAGCGTCTGCCCCCGAGATAAAATCCAGACAATACTCCCATCTCTATGTATCATACGAAAATAATCTTCATACATACCCGGCGATCCCTCCGCCAAATAGCGGGAAAAATTTGAAAAAGCACGGGATCGATCCTCAGGGTGGATCAGTTCCGTCCACACGGTGGAAAGATCAGCCTCCCCCGCAAGAGCTTCCTCCTGGGGTACCCTGCCCAGCATGGTAAAATATTCCGGACTGCACCAAAGCTTCTCAGTCTCGCCATGATACTCCCAGGCACCAGTATTAGAAACCGCTATAATCGATTTAAACCGTGCTTCACTATCACGAAGCGCCTCTTCTGTCTCCTTTCGTTCCTTTTCTGTAAAAGAGATTGAGAGCAAGGCCGCCATATGAGTGGCCAATCGTTCATCCTCCGAGGTCCATACGCGATGTCTTCCTGTATGCTCAAAGCTTAAAAGGGCTGCCAAGCGATCACGCACATAAATTGGCACATCCAGCAGGGAGGTAATACCGTTTCCGTGATAGTAGGAGACAGTGCTGTCTTTGGTACGCGGATCTGTGAAAATATCATCTACGGCAATAACATTACCCTTTTTATGGCTCTCTGTATACGTTTGAAATTCTTTACAGGGGAGGGTTTCCCCCGATGAATGGCCCCCCTTTTTCTGCTCATAGAGATCACTACAAATAATTACGGAGTACTCATTTTCATAGAGCCAGACACTCACCCGTTCCGTGGCAAGAAGGGTTGCTCCAACCTCCGTTACCTGTTGTACGGCCTTGCGGAAATTGCTTTGAAAAAGCGTCCCCCGTGACATAAGCCGAAGAATAGCATCATTTTGCTGTTTCAACCGCTGTTCATTTTCACGTAAATCCTGCTCTGCTTGTTTCCGGTCGGTGATATCTAGAAGAATACCCTCATAGCCAATTACCGCTCCGGCATCATTGCGAATTACCGTAGTGCGATCATCAATCCACCGTATGTCCCCATCTTTTGTCACAAGGCGATACTCCTGGCGATACCGATCCTGATACGCCTCCGTGTTACGGGCAATCTCTCGATCCATGACGGATATATCATCGGGGTGCACCATGTCTGAATGTCTCACCTGCCCAGAAAGAAGCTCCTTCTGGGAGTAGCCAAACTGCTCAATATTTCGGGATACCATGAGCACGGGCCACCCCTCGGCGTGCTTCCATTTTATAACCACGGCGGGACTGTTTTCCACAACCAGATTTGCCTGGTGAAGCTCCTCGGCGGTTTTTCGCTCCCGTCGTAAGCTTTGAAAGAGCCACAGGATGAGAACTCCAAGGATCCCCGCAAAAATAAGGGCTCCGGTTAAAAACAGAATGGTCCGGTGCACCAGATTTTCCTGGAGGGATTGCTGCTCAAGGGCAGCCTCTTTCATGGGGGTAATATCCTGAACGGTAAAAATAACTCCCCGGGAAAGATCTCCCGGGGCAAGGGGCGTAGAAGAGAGAAGCACATGACGCAGGCTTCCATCTTTATGCTGCCAAATAGTTTCCACCGACCCTGTGCCTTTTTCGGCAATCTGCCGATATTTTTCATCCCCCACATAGGCAGACTCCTCCGGTGAAGGATAGAGCATATCCGCCTTCTGACCAAGAAGCTCCTTTTCTGTGTAACCTGTCACATCACAAATATATTCATTTACCTGAACAATGACCCGATCCTCAACCATGCCAATTCCCGCTGGGGCAATGCGCATAATGGTTTCCAAAAGGGCCCGACTTAAGCCGTGATCACGGTCAAACACCCCAAACCACCGATGGTAGATACGATCATATTCACCGCTTTGCTGTATCCGGCGAAACCCCTCATTGATACGAGCTAAAAGCGAGTCATTACCCCATGCAACGGCCATGGCGTACTCTTTTTGTAAAATCGGCTCTCCCACAGGGCGAAGAGAGGTAAGATTTTCTTCCGCAATAAAACGATTCGCCTGCAGAGACGCAACAATGGCCGCATCCCCCCTGCCCCGCAGCAAGATCACGAAGCACATCACCCATATCCTGTCGGAGAATAACCGTGTCGGCCATACTTTTTTCTTCCACAACATCATGAACCACATCTCCTTCTTGAATAAGAATGGCCCGACCGGCAAGATCATCAATACCCGTAATGGGGGAACCAGAGCGAATATATACGGCATGGGAGATGCTAATTGTGGGGGGAGAAAAATGAACATCCTCAGCCCGGGCTGGAGTGATAAACATGCCGAGCAACAGATCTATCTCACCCTCTTCTATTTCACGACGCACCGTGCTCCACGGACCCAGGGAAATATTTACATCAAGATCGATCTCCTCGGCAATTGCCGTAATAAGATCAACCGTAAAGCCATCGGGATTCCCCATTCTATTAATATATTCAAAGGGGGGATAGGCATGATCCCCCCGGGCAATAATGGTCTGCTCTGTTTCATGGGAATTTCCAAGAATGGAGGCACAAAGTACCAGAGCAATACAGAGAGTACAAAGCAATAGCGGTATTTCTCTTCGTGTTGCTTGGTGAGAATGGCTCCCCCATCGCCAAAACCAGTGCATAAAGCCCCCCTTTACTCAGCCCGTACAGAGCTATATCATAGTATATCATACGGTGCAGAAAGTGCAATTATATTATTGCCTTGAGGGAAAGCCCCAAAAGCTGGGCACTCTTTTTCTCAAAGCCGTACTATTTCACGTGATACCAGATACAGTGGCGTGAATGCAGGGTGAGAGAAAAATGGAGAGATTGATCGGCAGAGACCCTTGTAATCACCCCCTTCCGCAAACTATCTTAGAACAAAGACAGGGTAAACAGGATATATAACACAAGGCAGGTGGCATGAAGACAGTAAACATGGGACAATCGGGACTTCTTGGATCTAACATCATTATGGGATGTATGCGCATAGACTCCTTAAATACGAAGGAACTGGAGCAGCTCGTATATACAGCCCTTGATGCAGGAATCAATCTCTTTGACCATGCCGATATCTACGGTGGCGGCGTTTGTGAAGAACTATTCGGATCCTTTCTTCGTGCCAACCCACACCTGCGAAAGGACCTTCTGCTCCAAAGCAAATGTGGTATCCGCGATGGCTATTACGATCTCTCAAAGGAGCATATTGTTCGTTCCGTAAATGAGAGCCTTCAACGGCTCAACACGGACTATCTCGATCTCTTCATACTGCACCGTCCCGACACGCTCATGGAACCGCAGGAAGTGGCCGAAGCCCTTGATACGGTAATTACGGCTGGCAAGGTGACCCATGTCGGGGTCAGCAATATGAACAGTGCCCAGATAGAGCTCTTATTAAAATACATGAAACATCCACTCATTGTAAATCAGCTTCAGCTAAGCCCTACCAACGCAGGCATTTTTACCACGGGTATTCAGGCAAACACTGCCTTTGACGGGGCCCCCGATCGCCACGGCCATATTCTTGAATACAGTAGACTCACTGAAATGACCATTCAGGCATGGTCTCCCCTGCAGTTTGGTTTTTTTGACGGGGTGTATATCGATAATCCCGATTTTGCTGAGCTCAACACTGTCTTGGTTCGTCTCGCTGAAGAGAATAGGGTAACCACCTCGGCTATTGCCCTTGCGTGGATACTTTCCCATCCGGCACAGATGCAAGCGGTAGTTGGTACTACGAGGGTAGATCGACTTAGAGAGCTCTGTGCTGCCTCTTCACTCTCTCTTTCACGGCAGGAATGGTATGAAATATACCGCGCAGCGGGGCATCCACTGCCATAACCCCCGTTACACGGGGCATACTCCCAATTACGAACGGCTCCTGTCACCAAACAGGGGCCGCTGTTTATTGTATGGCAGGGAACCAGAAACCTCCCCTTGCCCTTGGTATTTGTAAAAAGAACTTATTCTCTTATTTCTGAGGACATGGCCGTAATAATTTTTTCTTCAAGTTCCTTGGCGCCATAGGGCTTAGAAAGAAATTCGTTTGCTCCTAAGGATATGGTTTGTACTACGCGGTCATCACGGGAATACCCCGAGGTCAAAACAACCGGAATAGATATCCCACGAGCATGAATTTCTTCATATACTTCCTGGCCGGTCATCTCAGGCATCACCATATCAAGAAGGATACAATCAACATGATCCTGTTTTTCCTCTAAATACGCAAGCGCCTCCGGACCACTATAAAAGGATGTTACGGTAAATCCACTATACATAAGTATTTTTCTTCCTAAGCGAACCACGAGGGGATCATCATCAATAATCAGGACATGCCCCGTTCCCTGGGGAATACTTGGGGTATTGTTTGATACGAAAGCCCCTTCTTCCCGCTCTGTTTCACCACACTCCGTAAAATAGAGTGACACCGTAGTGCCCACACCGGGCTGCGAAGTTACATCAACCCATCCTTCATTATGTTGTACAATATTTAATACCATAGAAAGACCAAGACCTGTACCGGCTCCGTTCTTTTTGGTTGTGTAAAATGGATCAAAAATACGGGAAATATGTTCCGGCTTAATACCAACCCCCTTATCTGTGATATGTATGCAACAGTATACCCCCGGAGGAATCTCTCCGGATAGTACAGAATGGGATACAGAGAACGTACGCCCTTCTATGACAACCGTCACTTCTCCTCCCTGCTGCTCATGGGGAGCCCGCATAATTGTCATGGCATGCCCAGCATTGATACAGAGATTCAACAATACCTGTTCAAGCTGAGATGGATCGACAAAAATATGTGGAACAGTATCATCACTCTCAATACGGCATGAAACAACCTTACCAATACCCGTATTATACAATCGCTTAACCCTCTTCATAAGGAGCAACGGGGCGACCCGTTTTTTAGAAGAATCCTGTTTCTGTGAGAGAGTCAGGAGCTGACGAATGAGATCCTCTGCCCGGGAAGAAGCCTCCTCCATAATGGTTATATTTTCTTCTTGCTCTTGTAAGCTTCCTCCTTCAGCCATGTTAAGACGCAGCAAGGAAAGGGTACCCACAATACCATTCAAGGCATTATTGAAATCATGAGCCAATCCTCCTGCAAGAGTTCCCACGGTCTCCATCTTCTGCATTTGCATTAATTGCGCATCCTTTTGTGTAACCGCTGTTACATCGGTAATAAACAGAGCCACATCACCTTCAGAATGTTCATGCAGGGGAAAGAGCGTCACATCGGCATAGGCAATGGAGCCAAGCTGTAATTCATATCTTCGTAATTTTCGGGGATGGAATTTTTCACGAAGCCTTTTCAGCTCCTGCGTAAGAAATGAAAAAGCCGGCACGAGCGTATCAAGGGGAGCTTCTTCCGGGGTCTCTGTAGGAATATACCTTGCAGCGGCACTATTCCATAGAAGGGTGCGGTTTTGTCGATCAAGCACAAAAACAAGGGTGGGCATGGCATCAACAAGATCATGCAAAAGATGATAGGTTTTCTCTATCTGTACCTCTCCATACTGAATACGTTCCAACATGGTATTTATGCTCTCTGCCAAGATTTCTACCTCACGACAACTATCCACAACTGGTGATATTCTACTATGAAGCCGGTCTCGATTGGTCCGTCGCGCCATATTCGCAATTCGCATAAGGGGTGCTGAAATGCGATACTCCATTCGTTTTCCCCAATACAGTATCAACACAAACAGAGGTATGGCGATGGCAAAAAGAAACATGGTCAGTTGGCGCAAACTGGCTTGCAACTCTTCCGTGGAGACACGCAAGGATAAGACGCCCAGGGTAAGTCCATCATCCTTAACAGCCACGGCTGCATAGAGGGCATTCTTATGAAACAGAGGCTCAAACACTGTATCAGAGGGAAAAGAATTGGCATGATTACTTCTTTGATACTGTGCAAATACTTCGCCCGTGTGATCACGCAAAACAGCGTGGGTTACGGTGGGAATTTTTTCAAACCGTGATAACACCCGCTGTGCTGCGGGACGATCAAGAAACAACAAGGGAGCCACACAATGATCTGCAGAAAAAGAGATAGTACTGGCAACATAGGATTCCATCTGTGAACGAAAACTCTCCCTGAAATGAAGAAAGAATGCCGTGGATAATACCACCATAACAACACTTATAGAGAGAATGAGCAGTCCTGAAATATGCTGTCTGATTGATGCACCCTGTTTCACTTATCCTCCTCGGAGAACCTGATAATCTCAGCCATGGAAAGCAGAAAGGAACTAACCTGAAAGCCGAGAGCATTCATATGCTGCTGATTTATAATAAAACGAAGGCGTTTTTCCTCAACAAAAAAAGATATCATGGCCCCTTTTTTAGAAAAGCTCGGCTGATCTCCGATAAGAAGAAGCGGTGCACCTTCTTTTCCGGAACACCCCGTATATGTGTCCAGATATTTTGCATCAATCACAAAGAGAATTTGCCCACAAAAATACTCCGTTGTATCTGTCACATGACGTACTTGGGCAGTTTTGTTTTGAATACGGGGCTGACGAGAGAAAAAATCATACACCTCCCTATAAACATCGTAATCTCCGGCAACACCAATATGAAAAGTACTATCCTGAGACATTTTGGGCCATATAATATACCGGGTAAATCGCTCGATAAAAGCACTCTTCAAATGATACTCAGAAATATCTCTTTCAGCCCACACAAAAGAAACAAGACAAAGAAAAAGAACGATCCCCTTCTGAACCATCGCCCCTCGTAGCCTCCATACACCTAATCTATTCATAAGGTAAGGCTCATTCCTGCATACCATCTACGTCCCTGCACAGGAACAGTATATTCCTGTACTCCCTGTGAACCGGAGATGAGCGGCGTCGTATCATCAAAGATGTTTTTTCCCTGCAACTCAACAGAAAGATGTCTGCTCACCGCCCCAGAGAGAAAGAAAGAGGTCTCCCCCCGTCCTAAGCCCGTACTCCTGTCACCCATAACATATCCGGCAGTGTAGGAATTCAGTACTGATACGGTGAGTGGAACGGGGAGTAAAAAGCGATGACGCCCACCAAGGGAAAATTTATGCGTTGGCATTCCAACAATGCGTTTTCCTGCTGCATCTTCCGATCGAGCCCAGGCATAATTTGCAAACAAACGTGACTCAGTACCGGGAGAAATAATAGTCTCAACTTCTCCACCGTAAGCATCAATACTCCCGCGAGCATTACGAAATGCATTCAGATTCATGCCACCTTCCGTTGTATCGGGGGTATAGTTTTCTATGGTATTATCGGTGGAGTTATAAAACAACGCACCGCTTATATAGACCACATCGCCCGCATAGCTAACTCCCGTTTCAAGGGAGTAGAGATACTCTTCTTCAAGGTCGGCAATACGAATAGGAACCTCCTCCGCATCAAACCGCCGTTGTGCTTCATCATTCAGGCTCAGCTCCTTTTGTCCCGGTGCCCGAAGGGCCGTGCCGAAAAGGAGGCGACCACTAAAGCGCGGAGAAAACCCTTGCACAAGAGCAAGACGAGGAGATATTCGGCGAAAGGAGTGATCACGATACGTACCGAAGTCTTCACGAAACCCCGCGGTTACATGAAGGCCTGACAACACAGGAAAACGACCTTGATACTGGGCATATCCCGAAAGGGTATATGTAGGCTCTGTTTCTGCTTCAAAGGCTGTATCTGCATCCCATACAATACCCGTATCAGAGGCTGAGACAAACCAGTGCCGTGTTCCTCCGTTGCGGCCCAGACCGCTATGGCTATATAGGTTGAGGCCGGTTTTCACCGTATGGAACGAGTCTATCTCATACTGAAACTCCGTGACATAATCAAGAGATCTTAAACGTTCATCATACTCACCGATAATATCTTGAGGAATAGCAGTATTATACTGATTATTCACCCGTAATCCCCGTTCCGCAGACTCAGTTACGGTCAGATATGATTCCAGGGAAAGCCGTTCTGAAATATCGGTTTCATACCGCACATAGGGCATAAGGGTGGTCCACACGACGCGATTTCCCTTATGGGTTGAACTCCCCCAAAACTCTCCAATCCCTCCCTCTTTCTCGCTATAGAGAACCCCTATGCCAAGCCCATGGGCTCTCCCCGTGGAAAAGGCATGAGAAAATCTCGCATAGGAAGCATAGGTATGATCTCGATAGAGTCGCCGGGAATCTCCCATTACAGGGGTACGGGATGCTTCGCGGGTATAGCGGGCTGCTTCTACATGGCTCACCCCTGCAGATCCATGATGGGAAAGAGCGGCAAAGTTTCCTCGGGTGGACCGTTCATTTCCCGCAAAAATCCGGGCAAAGCCCCGTGTACTTCCGGGAGGAGGATCATCATACACCACATTTAAAACACCATAAAAAGCCCCCACCCCATACAAGGCTGAAGCTGGTCCGCGAAGGAATTCAACTTGAGATGCGCCCAAGACAGGCATATTCTCTTCAATAAACACCTTATTTGCCCGTACATGGCGCACGGGAATACCATCCACCAAGAGGAGATGTTTGTTATTGTTCCACCCATCAAAACCTTGTCCACGAGTTTCAAGGCCACGTTCTCCAAACCGAATATTTGTGGAATATCCCGGGGTACTATTAGCAAGATCTCCGAGGGAAAAATGTCCATAAGAACGAATATCATCTGCCGTATGCACGGATACAAATCCCGGAGCACGGCTCACCGTTTCATCCATACGAGACGACACGGTTACTTGTACCTGCATTAATTCTTCAAAGGTCATGGTGAGAAGAGGATCCTCACCGGCAAAACAGAGCATACAGAGTACCGTAAGCAATAAGGGCCGCTTCATTTCATCCTCCTGCTGCGTTGGCCCTAAGTATATCCTTGCGGAAGAGATTGTGCAAGGGGTAATCTCTGTGGCGATAAAAAAAGAGGAAGAACAACTCTTCCTCTTTTCTAGTATGCTGATATGGAATACGTTATCGCTGTTGCTGTACACCCACGGGACGAATGGAGCGCCCATCCCCCTCATGAAAATCCCGGAGAGAATCCGACGGAAGGGAGTCTTCTAAAACCAAGGGACTCCCCCCCGGTGCTCCATGATTGGGCATAACAACATTCCCCGCAACAAAGAGGCCGGAAAGAAATCCTACTCCCACAATACACATGGCAACGGTGCCTTTCTTAATGAGAAAAGACAGGGGAAGTGACCAGCGATATCGCCGATCGCGCATGGCAATAATGGCACGTCGTATCTGCGCATCACGCCGCGGGTCCACAGTGGTTTCAAGACCACCATCACTGCGCACCAGAGAGAAGAAACGTTTATATTCAGCTGTCTCACGGGCACAGAAGACACACTCTTCCATATGTTCCTCGTAGGCAACACGTTCACTTTCTGTCAAATCACCCAACACGTAGAGAAACCCCTCTTCTTCATGGCGATTACACTTCATAATACCCTCGCTTTACAAACTCTTTTCGTATCTTTTCACAGGCCAATCGCATTCTCCCTAAAGCTGTGTTAATGGTACATCCCGTAATCTCTGCAATATCTTTAAAGGGAACACCTCCCATTTCTCGCATGAGGAAAACCTCTTTTTGCTCAACGGAGATATCCTCAAGTACATGGTTTACCAACTCCCTTACCCGTCCATCTGCGGTACTGCTCAAGGGGTCTTGAATCCGACTTCCCACCGCTTGAGAAGCTTCATCTTGATATTTATTCACCACCTTCTCATGGCGAATGTAATCGATGGTCTTTTTGTGAGCAATTCCAAAAAGCCAACTTAAAAAACTTCTATTTCGTTCAAACCGATCTATGGAGTTTAGAGCGGATATGAACGTATCCTGCAGCAGATCCTCTGCAACGTTTCGATCCTTTACCATGCGCAGTATTAAACTGAACACTTTATGCTTATACTCATCATAGAGCTTGGTAAAGGCCTTTACATTTTTGTTGTCAAGCCAATCCGCTACATACTCTTTTTCTGTAAAGTTTTCGTTTTTCATACGCCCCATATTACGATTTCGTTACTGAAGTAATTATTTATTTCCTAATATACATAGGGGCACATAGTATTTTAGCGAGGAATCTATGAGAAAGGAATGTATGAGCTCTTTTCAAAGAGATACCGTTTCTGTACTTCTTGGTGAACCACGTCGCGCTGTACGCATTCTTTCCATCCCCATAGCCTTTTCACTGCTTATACAAACCTTATACAATATTGTTGATGGAATATGGGTTTCGGGCATCCCTGAATATGGCGATGATGCCCTTGCCGCTGTAGGGGTGTTTTTTCCTGTTTTTATGATTCTCATGGCCTTTGCAAGCGGCATCGGTATCGGCGGAGGTGCGGCTATCTCACGAAAGATTGGCGAAAAGAAATCCGGAGATGCCGGTGGGGCGGCCGTATTGACCTACCTTCTTACCGGAGCAATACTGACCCTCCTCATTCTGGGAATACTCCCCGTCTTTCGACCAATCATGGTGGGTATTGCCGGCTGTGAGACCATTGGTGAAATGGCATATCGATACGGGAGAATACTCCTTCTGGGCTCCCCCTTTCTTGCCTTTACCATCATCTCCAATGCAATCTTAAAAGCTGAGGGAGATGCAAAACGATCCATGCTCCTCATGTCAGCAGCCTCCCTCATTAATATCGGAGCTGACCCCCTGTTTATCTATACCTTTGATCTGGGATATACGGGAGCGGCATGGGCCACGGTCTTCTCCTTTGCCTGTGCTGCTGCTCTCAGCGGGTACTGGCTGTGGATCCGTCAGGACACGCACATTACCTTCACAGTGAAAACAGAAACACCCAAAAGTACAATTATCGGGGATATACTCCGCGTGGGAATCCCCACCGCCCTTGCTCAAACTGCTATATCCGTGGCTGCCGCTGGCATTATGCGCCTCATAACCCTTGTGGGAGATGGAGCACATCTTGCAGCATATACCAGCTGTTGGCGGGTCCTCATGTTTATTAATATTCCGGCCTTCGGTCTTGCCGGAGCCACTCTTTCTGTTATTGGAGCAGCCTACGGAGAAGAAAACCCCGCAAAAATGAAGAGCGCCTACTTCTATGCCATACAAACGGGGCTCAAAATTCAAGGGGTACTCGCCCTCTGTGTGTTTCTCTTTGCAGAGCACATCGCCCTGATATTCTCCTACGCAGATGATTCTGCCCACCTGCGTCCTCTCATTGCAACAATTCTCCGCTATCTCTCTCCCGTGTTTGCCTTCTCTCCCATGGGTATTATTACCTCTGCCATGTTTCGATCCATTAAACGGGGAGGGCGCTCTCTTGTTGCCTCCCTTCTTCGCACGGTTATACTTCAGCTCTTTTTTCATGGCTCTTTGCCATACACTTTTCCCACGGTGTTACGGGAATATGGCTTGGCATTACCCTGGGAAATCTTCTGGCAATCATGATTATTTTTCTCTGGGGAAGTCTTACCATGCACTGTCTGGCAAAAACAGAAAACCTTCGTGGGGGTACAGCTCCGCCCAGCCTTTGCCATGAACCCTTCCCCACGCACCGCCCCCTGATTTCTCACGCAGAAGAAGAGTAAATTCCTTCTTCAAACAACGATCCTCTGTAATACCAGTGGGATACAGAGAAATATGTCGGTCTTGGGGTAAAAAGTTATTATTTCATAGAGATCTATGGTATACATACAGAGTGAGGATTGTGTTCCTGCAACAGGAAGCACTCCTACGCATACACAAAGGTACGTCTATGTTTTTCAAAGGGGTAAACCATGACGACAATCAAAAAAGCTGTTTTTACTGTACTCATTCTCTCAACGGGGCTGCTTCTTTCATGCGGTGACTCAACGGGGCCGTCAGACAGAAGCAATAGAGATATTCTGAAGAACAATGACTGGAGAGCCATTCGGGTTGTGGAACAGGGTGATACCACTCACTGGTATGACGATACACTCCAGATTATCGAATTTTATAATGGAACATTACGCGTTCATATGAATTTTGGTGAATACCATATCGATGAACAAAGCTATGACCATATTACGGATAGTACCATAACAGGAGAAGATATAGCAGCTGAATACGATATCATAAACAGGGATACCCTGCGGGTATTTCCCCATGAAGAGGGGGAACCCGAAGAGATAGTCTTTGTTCTCTACGATGGAGACATACCCCCTGACAGCTGGATTGATGATGACGATGATGACGATACCGGAGACAGGGATGCCCCCCGTGATATTCTCCTGGATAATCAGTGGCGTGCGTTTATGGAGATTGAAGAAAGCAGGGCTGGAGGTGTGACAACGCGTGATACCGTACATATAGATGATCCTAAAGCGATCTATCATTTTGAAAAAGATGAGACAGATAGCATATCAAATACCCACATCTATGGAGATCTATGGTCTGGAGTTGAGGAACGAGAAGAGGATGGGGAGCTCTACATTCTTGAATACACCACTGAATATACCATCGAAAGGGATACCTTAAAAATACAGACCCATGTCGATATTAAAACATCCATAAATGGGACACATACTGGTACAGGTTCTATAACCCACTCTCGCTTCTACGAACGGCATGAGCCCCAAGACCACGCAAAAATCACCAGGGTCTCACCCATACAAAGAGATGTCTTTACCATGGAATAACATTTTACAGCAAAATCGGGGGCATGGCTCCCGATTATCTCTCCAGAAAACAGAAGTTCCTCTCCTGATTTTTTAGGAATTACTTGGCACCAATCTTTGTAAAGCAAGCTCTAAATACCGCCACGAAAAATACCATTTCCGTATCATATGCGTACCCCTGTAAGTACGGCCTGCACCACCCTGGGCTAGCAGGCACAATCAACCAATTACAACCTCTGCAGTGGGCATTGGCAAAAAAACTCCCCTACTCCGGCTCCTTCTTCATAGAACAGCCCGGGCCCGTAATCCGGCTGTTTCCTCCCACGCCGGGAACAATTTCAATGCGCGGTTCAATCCCGTCTTTCAGGGCAGCCACGTGAGAAATAACCCCAATGGTTTTCCCCTCCTCATGGAGGTGTGACAGGGCATTTACTGCCGTTTCAAGGGAGTCTTCATCAAGGGTACCAAAGCCTTCATCGAGAAAGAGAGAATCCACACGCACCCTGTTACCCCCCATGTGGGACAATCCCAGGGCAAGGGCAAGACTTATCAGAAAGGACTCCCCCCCGGAAAGATTTTTGGTGGAGCGGATCTCCCCGCCCTGATACTGATCAATCACACTGAGGGTGAGGGGTTCTGCCTCATCCATGGTGAGGATATAGCGGTCGCTCATTTTTTTCAACTCACGGTTTGCCTGAGCCACCATGGTGCGAAAGGTGAGAGACTGGGCAAAGGTGCGGAATTTCTTTCCATCGGCAGACCCGATAAGACTGTGCAGGGCACTCCACCGGGCATACTCCTCCTCCTGCCGGGCTATCTCCTCTTGTTTTTGCGCACGCTCCTGTTTTTTCCGCTCCTCCTCACGCAGGGTATAGTCAAGCTCACTCACCCGGTGCTGTATCTTCTTCAGAGCAGCTTCTGTTTCCCCAATACGTGCTTCCAGGCTCTCCCGGCTTTCTTCCACGGGGTTTTCCTCTTCCCGGGCAAGATCAGCTTCCACCTGCTCCAAGCTCTTAGACAGGCCGATACGCTGTTCCGAAAGCTCTTGTTCACGCCGGGCAAGCTCCTCCCGCTCTGAGACAGTCATACGAGCGGCACAAAGGGCTTCTTCGCTCTCAAAGCCTGCCGCTTCACGGGCTTTCTGAAACTCCTTTTCCACGGCACCAAGCTCTGTATCAATATCCTGAATCTTTGATAGAATATCTTCTATCTGGGTTGTACAGCGTTGATACTCCCTTTGAGCTGTTTCCCCTTCTTTTTGTGCTGCCTCACGATCCCAGTGTATATTCCGACCCTCCTCTTCCAGAATATGCTCCTCCTCTGCCACATCCCTGGACCCAAAAAGCTCATACCGTTTTTTCCGCAAATCTTCCACAAAGGCAGTCTGCTCAGCCAGTTTTTCAGAACATTCCCGCAGCCTGGTACGAATTTCTTCACGGGAAGCATGGCGGGCCTCACGTTCCTGCTGAAGACGTATGTATTCTTTTTCTATATTCTGAGCCTCCTCCGAATATGTAAGCCAGGTATCACGAAGTCCTGTAAGCTTTGTACGCACTTGGGAAAGAGTAGTCTCCGATGAAAGGGAGATACCATAGGGCGCAAGCTTTTCACGCAGCTCTTTGCCCCATTCATCACGCTGTCCCCGAAGTTTTTTTTCCTGCGCGTCCTGCTCCTCCCGTTTCTCCCGCAGACGACGCCCCTCTGCCTCCACTTCCGTAAATGTGTTTCGACGCTGTGCCTCTTCATCACGGAGGTGCTCCTTTTTGTTTCCAAGCGTGCGCAGTTGCTCCTCCGCCGTTTCAGCCCGGGTAATACGATCTTTCAGCTCAGAAAGCTCCCGGTCTATTTCTGAAACAGAACTGCTGTACTCCGTGACAAAGGGATGCTCCCTTGCTCCACAGAGTGGACAGGGGGTATCTTTTTTGAGCTTTGTACGCTCCTCGGAAAAGGAGCGGATTTTTTCTTCATAGGTGCGCTTTTCCAGAAGGTGTTCACGCCTGCTGCGATACTCCCGCAGGAGGCGTCCTTTCAGAATCTCCTCCAAACGCTTCTCCTGAAACGCCACCTCCTTCTCACAGGCCTTCAATCCCTTTTCAGCCTCTTCACAGGCGTTTTTTTCACGGCGCCATGTCTCCCGATACTTCTTCAGGGTTGTATCCATACCCAAAAGTTCGCCCTGCGCCCGTTGTATCTCCCCGTAAAGAGCTTCATAACGCGAGAGTTCATCACACAGGTGCTCACAGGATGCCACCAGCGTTTTTGCAGAAGCATTTTGGCGAAGATAGGCCGCAACTTCCTCACGGCGTTTTTCCAGCTTTTTGAGAGCATCCTCAACCTTTGTATAACACTCATTCTCAGAGGTTTCCTTTTCACGCACCTTCTTTTTTTCCTGTGTACGGCGATCTAACTCTTTTTGAGCGGTGTCGATATCCTTATCCAGATTGCGCACCTGCAAGAAAAGCTCCTGGGCCTCTTTTTTATCCCGTTCAAAGGCCTGGATGCGGCGTTCCACCTCCTCCCTCTTTTTTTGCGCTTCTTCATACTCTTTTTGCAGGCGGGGACGCTCATTTTCCTTTTCGGCCAGCTTTTTTTCTTCCCCTTTTTTTTGTGTACGAACCGTGCTACACCGTTGAAAAAGTCCTTCAATATCGGCGGCACGGCGGGCCCATGCAAGGCGTTTTTTCTGCGGCGCAAAGGCTTCTTCGCGGTGGGTATGCTCTTCAATTTCTCTGGAAAGATCCCCCTGTTTTTTTTGCAGGGCCTCCTTGTGTATACAACGCTGTCTCAGGGCCGAATCCGCAGCAAGGCCTTTTTGAAGGGTTTCCTGTTCATCCTTTGCCGCATCACGATCTTTTTGTACGGCCTCCACCTCCTCCTTCGACATGAGGGATACGCTGTCCATGCCCCCCCGAAGCCGGTCAAGTTCAGCCTTCTGTTCTGTCGTATACTCATGCACTTTTTGGGAAATATGGGAATAGATGGTCGTCCCCGTAATCTGCTCCAGCATTTCTCCCCGATCGCCCTTTTCTGCACGGAGAAAGGAATCAAACTGTCCCTGAGCAAGAAGCATGGAGCGGGTAAAACGGTGAAAATCCATCCCCGTTATCTCCTCCATGCGTGCAGGCATATTCCGCAGGGAGTCTTCCAGTATGGTACCTTCAGGCAAAAGAGAAACCTCCCATTTGGGCGGTTGCAGATTACCGCCGCTTTTTTTACGGGCCCGTTTTTGATACCAGTGGGCGCAGTATCGCCCCTGCCGTGTCTCAAAAATCACCCGGGCACTACACTCCCCCCGGTGCCGCGACATAATATCGTTTTGCCCCGCCGTCACTTTGTCAAGACGGGGGGTTTTTCCATAGAGGGCCATACAGAGCGCATCGAGAATGGTGGATTTGCCCGCCCCCGTGGGGCCCGTGATTGCAAAAATACCGGATGATTCAAAGGCGGGATGGGTAAAATCAACCCGCCACTCACCCGTGAGGGAGTTGAGATTTTTTCCCCCGATTTCAATGATCTTCATGGTCTGCTCCCCCCCGGTCTTCTTCATATATATCACGGAGAACTTTGCTAAAACGCTGGCGCAGGGGCTCCTGCTCTTTTGGAGAAACATCGTGCCGGACAAGGCATTTTTCAAAGACATCTTCGGGGCTCATCTCCTCCAGACTTTCTGTCTCCTCAGGGGGAAGAATGCTCTGCACAAAGGTGCGGTTTTTTATCCGTATCACCCGTGGAAAGGGGCCGGAACATACCGCTTCAATCTCATCCTGCAATCTGTGAATAATCTCATCCCCCGTATACTCCACCTCCACCCAGGCCCGGCTTTTTTCTGCAGAAAGGGCCCGCAAACGCTCCTGAATATGCGATACATCGCCGCGAATACGCTCCAGTTTTTGAAACTCCGGCACAAAAACCGTGGTAATACACGGGGTTGAAGAATCTTCCGTGAAGGTGAGGCACACCACCTGTTTTTCCTGCTTCGCCTCATTAAACCCCATGGGGATGGGTGATCCGCTGTAGCGTATGTGCTCCCGCTGCTGCACCCGTTGGGGCACATGGAGATGTCCCAGGGCCACATAATCCACGGTATCGGGAAAAATATCCGCCGACACCCGGTCCAGGCTCCCCACATAGAGCTCCCGCACCCCGTCCCCATCCACGGTGGTCCCGCCGGCGGTAAAAAGATGTCCCGTCACAATGAGGGGCACATGAGAGCCGGCCTGTTGGCGCAGGGTTTCACCGCGGGAAATTACTTTGGCATAATGTGCACTTACGGCCCGGCGGCGCAGAGACTCCGTATCATCCCCTCCCTCTGCAGAGGCGGTACGAATATCCCGATCACGCAGATAGGGCACGGCACACACCACTGCCTCCACAGCGTCCTCACTATCGCGCAAACAGATAATCTCATCATCCACCTGCGAGGGGGCTGCCCCCACCACGTGAATCTGTAAACTGCGCAAAAGGGCACAGGGAGCATCGAGAAAGGTGGGGGAATCGTGGTTTCCCCCGATAATAATAATATGGCGGCACAAGGATGATATCGCGGCAAGAAAGGAGTAGTACAACTCCTGGGCACGGTTGCTCGGCGTGGGGGTATCGAAAATATCCCCGGCAATAATAATGCCGTCACAGGCCTCTTTTTTGAGGAGCTCCTTGAGCCAGAGGAGAAAGGCCTCAAACTCCTCATACCGTTTTTGTCCGTAGAGCATCCGCCCAAGATGCCAGTCTGAGGTGTGCAACAGTTTCATCCCCATATCCTTCGTTATTTTAGTATCCTTCAATATACCCTCTGTTGCGGGCCCTGTTCAAGATACTATTTTACTGATTCCCCAAAGCCCCTTGGAAAGGACAAACATGATCTATACCACAGCAATCATCGGCGCCGGCGCCGCAGGACTCATGGCCGCCGCCCATCTTCCCTCCTCCGTGGCAGTGGTGGATCACAACGGGCGCATGGGGGAAAAACTGCGCGTGACGGGGGGTGGAAAGTGCAATATCACCAATGAGACGGTGACACCGACCCATTTTCGCGGTGATACTGCCGTCGTGGAAGCGGTATTGCGGGAATTTTCCCCGGGGGATCTCAAAAAACTCCTTACCCAAAGTGGCGTGCGCAGTACCAGGAAAAATGCCGTGGTGCCGGGACAGTATTTTCTCTCCTCTGCCGACGAGGCAATCCGCTTTTTTCGCAAAAAAACATCTCACGCAACCTTCTATTTCAACAGGGCTGTGAAAAAGGTGGAGAAAAAAGATCATTTTATTATCCACACCACCCAAAAGCCCCTGTACTGCAAAAACCTCATTGTGGCAAGCGGCGGCCTTGCCTGGCCCCATCTGGGTGTCTCCCCCGTGGGATATGATATCGCCCGTGCCTTTGGACACAGAATCATCACCCCCGCACCGGCCCTCACGGGCTTTACCCTTCTGCCGCCACAAAAATGGCTCACCACCCTGAGCGGCCTCTCCCTGGAGGCGGAAATTACGGTGGGAAAAAAGATACTGCGGGGAAATATCCTCTGCGCCCATCGGGGGCTCACCGGCCCGGCAGCCATGAATGCTTCTCTCTACTGGGAAAAAGGCCCCATTCACATCAATTTTCTCCCCGCCACTCCCCTTTCACAGTGTATTTCGAAGGCTGGAAACCGCTCCATCAGCACAGCCCTGCCACTTCCCAAACGCTTTGTAAAGGCCTTTTTGCACCACCACGGCATGGAGGATATCCCCCTGCGATCCTGTGGAAAAAAGGAAAGGGAGATTCTTTCCACCCTGCACCGCTTCAGCTTTTCTCCGGCGGGGGTGTTTGGCTATCGCCGGGCGGAGGTGACCCGTGGCGGTGTCTGCCCTGAAGAGCTCACACCACATCTTGAAAGCCGCCGTGTGCCGGGGCTGTTTTTTGCGGGGGAAGTCCTTGACGTGACGGGACAACTGGGAGGATACAATCTTCAGTGGGCCTTTTCTTCAGGGGTTGTCTGTGCACGAAAGATTAATGAGCAAATTAGCGGGACGCTGCAGCGGTGAATTGCGGTTCCGTCGGTGCTGAAAAAATCTGTACGAAATGCCATAACACCTGTAATACACTATCAAACTGAGTAGCCGTGGTGATAAATACCGTGTAGTAGCAATCTACGCATATCCTAAAACAACGTGGAGGCCATAAGAAAAACTGATCCGTATATTCAAGGAGGAAATAAATATAGTCTGCCATTTTTTTTTAATACTTATTTGTAGGAATATTTATGTTTAACGATCTTATAAACTCATACTTATAAAAAAAGGAGTTGCAATGTCACTATCGTGCGCAACATGTAAATCTACAAATGTTCAGAAACTTTCATTGGCTTATCAGAATGGATTATCCGACATAAATGGAACCCAAAAAACGTCTGGTGTAGGCATAAGCAGACGTGGCTTAGGATTTGGTTCAAGTAGATCAAAGTTTAATGGTACACAACAATCTGCATTGTCACAAAAGGCATCCCCTCCTCTCAAAGAACGTGTTATCAAAAATGCATTCATACATTTGGCAATGGCTTTTATAGCGACCCCTTTTGTTGCGCTATTGATATTTAGTAATGAAATAGTATCAGGAGTGGCTATTTTATTGTATCTTGCTTTTGCAATTCACGAT